>NZ_JBJHZX010000003.1:0-209080 GCF_045310515.1 Candidatus Clostridium eludens
GCAGCACTCCATGAAAGTATTTATTGAAATTTTTAGAAGATTAACTTGTTATAACCATATATATGTCCATACGTCAGGTATTTTGACTTTAGGTCAGGTATCTCAGTTAGTGGGAGTTGCAATACTTATAATGTGCTACTTTATAGATGTGCCTTTAGGGCTAGCCAGTATATTCAATATGATATTTATAGGACTGTTTATCGATATAATTGAAAAACTTAACATTATAAGGACACCAAATGTATTCTTGCTAAAAATACTTATGCTAGTTTCAGGAGTTCTAGTAATAGGATGGGCAACATATTTTTATTTGAGGGTTAATTTGGGAGCAGGTCCTAGAGATAGTTTGATGGAAGGATTGGTAAAAAAGATAAATAAACCTGTGTGGATTATAAGGACATTTATAGAGGGAACTGTACTTATTATAGGATATTTTCTAGGAGGTCCGGTAGGTATAGGTACTCTTATAATTGCTTTAAGTCTGGGATTTTCTATACAATTTGCATTTAAAATCGGAGGATATAATTCTCAAAGTGTAGAGCATGTGAGTCTTGCGGATTTATATAGGGATTTAAGGTCTGAAAAATGTCTAAAGGGAACTTGAAATTTCAATCCTAAAATTAACAGGGACAAAAGTGTCCCTGTACTATTATTAACACATAAAGCTGTCTATTTGTCTTGTATCCATGCCAAAATAAGCCCATCTATTTCTGTACCACCTATAGCCGGAAACAGTTCTTCTTTCTACGTAGGTCAGCCATGCCCAGAAGCCATTACCTCTCTTTGGCCAGATGTAAGTATATTTAAATAAACATGGTCTTAGTGAAGTAGGACTAACCATTTGAGGCTGAACGCCATGTACTCCAGGTCCGCCAGGAGCCTTTTTAGGAGTATGAGATGGCGGTGGTCCTGGTGGAAGCTGGTGCTGTTGTCTGTTCATAAACATAGGTGGGTGGACTGCATAAAATTGAAGATAAGGGCAATAAAACTCATTGAAAGGCTCCATATCTTCTGGCATATTATCATAATTAATATCATCATAATTAGCTTCTTCATATTTAGCATCTTCAGATCTGAAGTAATTATAATCGTACATATATACAACTCCTATTTTTTACTGTTAATTAAATTATATGTGTTTATTAAGCATATAGTTACAAGTTATATGAAATAAGGTTTAGGGTGCTTTTATCAAAACCATGGTATTGACAAATATTTATTTCAAGCATAAAATTTAAACATAAGAGATATATTAGGGGATGTTTCCAGTGTAAAGCTTTTTAGTGAAGTATTAAATTTATTAAATAAGGTTTTGGGTACTGTATCAAGTATGGCCAATAGGGGAGTTATGATGAAAATTGTAATGGTAATAGGTAAAACAGGCTCGGGAAAAACTACTTTGTGTAAGGCTATAAGTGGACAAGATGTAAGTATTGAAGAAATAAATTATAGAAGTACTCAGACTACAGATATTATAAATGGTACATTTATAGATACACCAGGGCAGTATATAGAAAATAAGTGGTATGGATCTCTTACAATTATTTCAGCCGATTGTGACATTATGGCTATTTGTCAGGATTGTACAAGTATGGACAATGTATTTCCTCCAAGCTTTGCTGGCATATTTGCTAAACCTGTCATAGGTATAATAACTAAAATGGATCTTTGTGAGGATATGAATAATCTTAAAATGGTAGAGGAAATGCTAAGTATGGCAGGCGCTGAAGCTATATTTAAAGTCAGCAGTTTAAGTAAAATTGGTTTTGAAGAAATAAAGGAATATATTAAAAATTAATTGTAAATAGGTTGAAATTATTGGTGAGAAGATTTCAGTAGAATGTAACTTCTGGCAAGTGAGTTGTCAGAAGATATTTTTATTTTTTGGTATATTAATTACTTATTTTTCTATTATGTAATAATAATAATGGTTTTTTTTTATAAGTATATAACATAGTCATTAAATTTTAAATATAAGGAGATGAATTATGTTATATCCAATTAAGTTTGAAAACTTATATCACAGTAAAATTTGGGGAGGAAGGGATCTGGAGCTTTTTAGAAGTAATCTGCCGGAGGGAAAAATAGGGGAAAGTTGGGATATAGCATGTCACAAAAATGGCACAGGAATAGTAGAAAATGGAAAACTAAAGGGTGTTAAATTTGATGAACTTATTGCAAGGGAAGGGGAAAAGCTTTTGGGCAGGGAAATTAGAACAGAAAAATTTCCCCTTCTTGTAAAACTCATTAATGCCAGAGATAAACTTTCCATACAAGTGCACCCTGATAATATATATGCAAAGAATGTGGAGAAGGACTGGGGAAAATCAGAAGTTTGGTATGTTATAGAGGCATTTCAGGGAGCTAGTTTAATAGTAGGTACTAAAGACCAGCTTAATGTAAGTCAATTCGAAAATGCCATTAAACAGGGCAATCTAGAAAAGTATTTAAATAAGGTACCAGCAAGGAAAGGTGATGTGTATTTCATAAAAAGTGGACTTGTTCATGCCATAGTTGGAGGTGTTATAATAGCTGAAATTCAGCAAAATAGTGATATAACTTATAGAGTTTATGATTATGGCAGGGAAAGAGAGCTTCATATTAAAAAGGCTTTAGATGTGATAGATTTACAGCTAAAAGGGGAAAAAATCAAAGGTGTTGCATTAAAGAAGGAAGGTTATGAAAAAACATATTTATGTTCTTCTAAAGAATTTTCTTTAGAGTTATATGATATCCATGGTAAAGTAGTAGAAGAAAGCGACAGGGGAAGATTTTATATATTTACATGTGTTGAGGGACAGGGACAAATAATGTACGAAGGTGGCTTGGTTTACGTATTTAAAGGTGATAGCCTTCTTATTCCAGCCTTTCTTGGAAGGTATATACTGCAGGGAAAAATGAAAGTACTAAAAAGCTATGTGCCTGACTATAATAGATTAGAAAAAGAAATATTAAAATAAATAAAAAAATTTTAAAAACCTCTTGCAATATGATAATTTATATTATATAATAATAATTGTTAAAACAAACTTATAAAAATAATTGTATAATATAAATAAATATATATGGGGAGGAATTTATAATGAAAAAATTTGTTTGTTCAGTTTGTGGATATATTCATGAGGGAGATACACCACCAGAAAAGTGTCCTGTATGTGGTGCACCTGCAGATAAATTTATAGAAAAGAAAGAAGGAGGAGCAATCAGCTGGGCGGATGAGCACGTAATAGGTATTGCTAAAGACATAGATCCAAAAGTAGTGGAAGAATTAAGGGCTAACTTTACAGGAGAATGTTCAGAAGTTGGAATGTATTTAGCTATGAGCCGCCAGGCAGATAGGGAAGGATATCCTGAAGTCGCAGAGGCATATAAGAGAATAGCTTTTGAAGAAGCAGAACATGCAGCTAAGTTTGCTGAATTATTAGGAGAAGTGGTAGTGGCAGATACAAAGAAAAATTTACAGGCAAGAGTAGATGCAGAAGAAGGTGCCTGTAAGGGTAAAAAGGATTTGGCAACTCTTGCTAAGAAATTAAACTATGATGCAATTCATGATACAGTACATGAAATGTGTAAGGATGAAGCAAGACACGGAAGTGCATTCCAGGGATTGTTAAATAGATATTTTAAATAAGCATTAACAAGTTATTGCTATATACTAAAGTAACGTAAAGTTACTCCTCTTAAAAATATAGTAAAGAGAACCTGGACATCCAGGTTCTCTTAGTGTATAATACAAAATTTGTATTTTTGAACTTTAAGAATATGATTTCTGAAATATTATTATAAAAATACCGTTATATAAAATTTTATATGCCTGTTTAAGAAATTCTGTAAATAAATTCAAATATATGGAAATACAGTAAAACCTAATTTTACTTATATAGCTATAAATTTTCACCTGTTTATCTTGGTATAACTTCTTCTGAATAGTTGACAAATATACATTAGTGGCGTATTATTAACTTAAATTAATATCGAAAAAGTCGAAAAGGAGATTATGACATGGATTTACAAAATATGCTAACGCAGCAGGAAGGTAAGATGAGAATTATTCAAGAAATTGTTCCAGGTAAGCAAATTACAATTGCACATGTAATCGCCAGCCCGGATGATATTATATATAAAAAGTTAGGATTAAATCCTACTATTGATTATGGAAAAGCAGCTATTGGAATTGTATGCATGAGCCCAAGTGAAGCTACAATCATTTCAGGAGATATTGCTTCTAAAACTGCTAGTGTAGATATCGGATTTGTAGATAGATTTAGCGGAACGCTTATTATAACAGGAGGGGTTTCAGAAGTTGAAGCTGCTGTGAGGTCAGTTGTAGATTATTGCAGGGACAAGCTTCTTTTTACGGTATGTGAAATGACAAGAACGTAGGTGATAATATATGAAGAAAATAATCTTATTTGGTAGAAGTGGATGTGGAAAAACTACTTTGACACAGGTCTTAAGAGGCCAAGATATAATTTACCATAAAACTCAATATATTAATAACTTTGATGTAGTTATTGATACCCCTGGGGAATATGCAGAATGCAGATCTTTAGGAGGTGCCCTTGCTTTATACGCCTATGAGGCAGATGTAGTAGGTCTATTGATTAGCTCTATAGAACCTTACTCATTATATCGTCCTAATATTGCCCCTTGTGTAAATAGAGAAGTTGTAGGCATAGTGACACAAATAGATCGGCCTAATGCTAATCCTAAACGCTCAGAAGAATGGCTGAAGCTTGCGGGCTGTGGAACAATCTTTCATGTGAGTTCCTATACTAAAGAAGGAATATGGCAAATTTGGGATTACCTTAAAGAGGATGGGGATGATGTATCTTTGTATACGAAGGATTTGCCGCATAGCTAATAAATGAAAAAATTTATCTACACTGAATTCAAATGAGAACGTCTACAGATTTTCATTACTACTTGTTATTATATATTAAAATAGCAGAGTGTGGACAAGATCCACACTCTAAGAACCTGTATATTCAGGTTCTTTTTATTTTTTTAAGTAGGCAGATACATAAAGTAAGATATAGCATCTTTTTCTGATGTAGCAATATTTATATTTCTCTTATGATAGTCGTTATATCCATAATCATAGCCTTGATTGTCACAAATATAACCATAGTCATGGCTGTTGGGATCAACCCATTTCATAAATGTATAAGTATGAGTTGGACCATATCCATAGGAAGTGGTAAAACATATATCTCCTGGTAAAAGCATGGACAGATCTGTAGAGGTCTGCCATCCCCTGCTCTGCAGCTGGGATGTAAGTGTAACAGTATTTGCCACATAATTTGGAAGGTCAGTTAATCCGGCCCTGCGCAGTGCTTCACTGGCAAAATATACACAGTTGTTGCTGGTATCTCCGTTGTGGAGTTCAATGGCTTTGTTTAAAACAGATTGCCTATTGTCGTAGTTCATAAGGTAATTATAAAGGTTTGTCCCAATTGAAGATTGAGTTCTATATTCATTTGAAATAGATTCTACAGGTTCAAAAGGGTTTATAGTTAAGTTTAGTGTTACTGCTTTATTATAACCATCTACTGTACCTGTGTAAGTATAATTACCTGGTATACTTGTCCTATCTACGGATTTATCCCAGGACACGCCTACAGAAGTAGTTGAATCATTTGACATTTTAGCGGTTACCTCTGTAGGTAAGCTGTATTCATCTTCTTGATTGATAGTTACATTTATATCATCAATGGATACTATGGAAGGTGATGTTTTGAATTCCACTATAGTGGGATTTTTAAGTTTTTTGTTGTACCTAGATACAATATCTTTTCCCACAGTCAAGGTATATTCTGTTTCAGCACTATAAGCCTTTTCAGGTGTTATGATAACTGAAGTTCCATTATCCTCTGAAGACAGGGTTATAGGTATTTCTGTATTGTTTTTGTCAACTAATTTTATGTTATCCTTTAAAGAATCAATGTCTACTGGTTGGTTAAACGTTATTTTCCATTCTTTATTCAAAGACACATTATATTTAGTTAGTGTGTTATACGTTGTATCTTCATCACCAGCTGCAGTGGTTTTTTCTGCAGTATTTTTTTGGGCAATATCTTCAGTACTGCTAGATGATGAACTTTCATTATAATATGTACTGGTTTCAGATACAGTATTCTGTGATTGAATTTGTTCTTTTCCGGTAGTATCATTGGAGCTTTGTGTATCTACATTACTATCTTCTGATAAAGAATCAGAGTTTTCACTTTGATTAGGACTAACTTCTTCAGTTGTGGTATAAGAAACTGTGGAAGGATTGTCCCCATTATTTGATGCCAATGCAATTTTATAATGAAAACTTTGGGCAAGTATGTAAACTATACAGAATATTACAAGATTCTTGATGAACTTTTTCACTTTTATCCTCCTTTCTTTTTATAAAATACTTCCATAGTTAAGTTTAATTGTTTTAAAAAATATATTCAACATATTTAGGGACATTTATTTATAATTTAACATACTGAAATAAAAAACTATAATAATATGATGATAATATAATATAATATAAATGTAATTAAGAAATGTAAAGGGAGGTATGTGTGTGGAAAAAAAAGCATTTAACAGATTCAGAACCCTTGTTTTTAGGTTTATAGAAGACGATGTGCTGGCACTAGCTTCCCAATTGGCCTATAGTTTGATATTTTCCTTTTTTCCTTTTTTAATATTTATTATAAGTGTTATAGGATATAGCGATATAACCAGTAACGATATGCTGGCTAGTCTAAGTTATATATTCCCTGCAAATGTACTTGAGTTAATAAAAAGCACGGTGATAAGAATAACTAATACCAAGGATACCAAATTGCTGTGTATTAGCTTGATATTTACCATATGGTCCTCTTCAGGAGGATTTCATTCAGTTATAAAAGGTCTTAATAAAGCATATAATAAAAAAGAGAATAGATCTGTGTTTAAAATCTATGTCATATCCATATTATGTACCCTGGGAATAACTGTTATAATAGTAATTACCATATTGCTCTTAGTATTCGGACAGATTATTGGAAGTTTTTTAGCTTTGAATTTAGGTCTTTTTAAAGAATTTAATTTTATATGGAATATATTCAGGTATTTAATAATACTTTTTTCAACTATATTTATCTTTGCTGCAGTATATCGTTATACCCCTAGTTTGAAACTCAGGTGGAAAGAAGTAATACCTGGAGCATTTTTTTCTACTATTGGTATTGTAATAGTATCCATAGGCTTTGCATTTTATGTAAACAATTTTGCTAACTATTCTGTAATTTACGGAAGTATAGGAGTGGCAATAGTACTTATGACCTGGCTTTTTATTTTATCTGTTATAACCATTTTGGGGGGAGAACTTAATTCTGTATTATCTGGATATGGGAAAAGGTGATTTAGTCAGCAGTCATATTTTTGTGTGTAAATGCTAAATTAATAAATTATTGTATTTTATAGGTCTAAAATTAAAGTATATTATAAAATAATTTTTTATATTTGCAATAAAATATAAAAACAGAAAAAAATATTGACAAAAATTTAAGTAGTTGTATAATATAAATATATAAATCATAGTGAAATAGTCAGAAATGCTTTGAAAAAGAAAAGTAGTTTAAATGAAGTTTTACAGAGAGGAAACTTATATGGCTGAAAAGTTTCTAAGTGGAGTTTAAATGAAGTGCTCTTTGGAGTTATTGGCCGAACTGATAGTAGGTTGTATCGGGTTCACCCGTTATAGTGATAGAACATAGTGCTGTGTTTGATGAGTGAGGTCATAGGAGATCTAAAAAGAGTGGAACCACGGAGTATAACTTCGTCTCTATAAGTATAGAGATGGAGTTTTTTTTGATGTTAAAATTTAAACTACTTCAGTAAAATATTAAATTATTATTAAGAATTATTGGGAGGAATAAAAAATGATATTTAATAATGCCATAGACATGATAGGAGCTACACCTTTATTTAAATTGGATAACTTTAAGAATGAAAATTCAGCTGAAATATATGTTAAGCTTGAAAAATATAATCCAGGGGGAAGTATTAAAGATAGAGCTGCCCTTGGGATGATTGAGGCAGCAGAAAAGGATGCTCTTATAGAAAAGGGTGGTACTATAGTTGAACCTACCAGCGGCAATACAGGAATAGCCCTTGCCATGATAGGAAGATTGAAAGGGTATAGAGTTATAATTGTTATGCCGGAGACCATGAGTGTAGAGAGAAGGAATATGATAAAGGCTTATGGTGCAGAATTAATTTTAACAGATGGTACTAAAGGAATGAAAGGGGCTATAGAAAAGGCCTATGAAATTGCCAAAAATAAAAGAGGATATTTTATACCACAGCAATTTATAAATAAAGCCAATCCTAAAAAACATTTTGAAACTACAGCAGAAGAAATATTAAAAGATTTGGGCAATATAGATGCATTTGTAGCTGGAGTTGGTACTGGCGGAACACTAACAGGTGTAGGAGAAAATTTAAAAGGACATGATAAGAATGTAAAAATTATTGCAGTAGAACCTCAAGCCTCACCAGTTTTGTCTGGAGGCCAAACAGGACCGCACAAAATACAGGGTATTGGTGCAGGATTCGTGCCAGACATATATAAACCAGAATTGGTAGATAAAATAATTACTATAACAGATGATGTAGCTTTTAAATATGCTAGGCTTATGGGAAAGGAAGAAGGTATACTAGTTGGAATATCTTCCGGTGCTAATATAGCTGCAGCAATACAAATTGCTGAAGAACTTGGAGATGGTAAGAAAGTAGTAACAGTAGCGCCAGATGGTGGAGAAAAATATTTATCTATGGGACTATATGATTAATTGCAACATGTGAGGAAAGATTTTGATCTAAAAACTTAAGAGGGGAGATAGCAATGAAGAATCCATTTAAATTACTAGCCTATGATGTTAAAAATGCTATGAAAAATGATCCTGCTGCTAGAAATCCGTTGGAAGTATTTTTACTGTATTCTTTTATACATGCAGTAATACATTATAGAATAGCCCACTTTTTTTATAAGAGAAAATGTTTTTTTATTGCCCGTTTTATATCACAGGTTTCCAGAGCTTTAACTGGTATAGAGATACATCCAGGAGCCCAAATAGGCAAAGGATTATTTATAGATCATGGAATGGGAGTTGTAATAGGCGAAACTGCAGAAGTAGGGGATAATGTTACACTATATCACGGAGTGACTTTAGGCGGTACCGGCAAAGATACAGGTAAAAGACACCCTACTGTTGGAAATAATGTATTTATAGGCAGTGGCGCAAAATTACTGGGACCCATAGTAATAGGAGATAATGTTAAAATAGGTGCAAATTCAGTGGTATTAAAAGATGTACCGTCAAATTGTACAGCAGTGGGAATACCTGCAAGAACTATATATAAGCCCATCGCCCCCGTTATAGAAATAAAAGATTATTCAGGAAAAAGAAGAAAAATATACAATGAAATGGTAATATAACTTTTGTAATTACCAGTGCATATGTGGAGGAAAGGCAATAGCATTATTGTCTTTTCTTAGTTTGTTTTAAAATTATTATAATAGACTTTTCCAGATTTTAAAATTATAATTTATATTAGAGCATCATCAAAGAAATAACTACTTGGTATGCAGATATATTTTAAAAGCATATCATTATGTGAGAGGAAAGGTGACTTTATTTATGATTTCTCCATGGGTAGCTAGATTAATAGGATGTCTTCCTAAAAGAGGAGTAACTTATATTTCAGAGAAGATATTGTTTGGGTATTTAAAAAAGTATGCGGATATAAAGGTAAAGGGCATAGAGAATTTAAATAAGGCCAAAAGACCTGTAATGTTTATTTGCAACCACCTTAGTAATTCAGATGCACTTGTGTTAAGCAGTGTACTTAAGTCAGAAAATTTAACTTTTGTAGCAGGATCCAAACTTAATGAAAATCCCTTAACACAGCTTGGTATGAGTATAACTAAAACTATAACTATAAAACCTAATAGTGCAGATAAAGAAGCTATATCCAAAATTGTAAGAACTTTAAAAGGGGGAGACAATATGCTTATTTTTCCAGAGGGAACAAGAAGCAGAACAGGAACCATGGCAAAGGCCAGAAAAGGTGTGGTTTTAATACAAAAATTAAGTAAAGCTGTAATTGTGCCAATTGGTATTTATGGTACTGAAAAGCTTTTACCCATAAGTAATAAGGATATGGCATTAGAAAATTTTCATAGGGCTGAAGTCAATGTAAACATAGGGAAACAAATAGATATTCCACTTAAAGGTAAGGACGAAAATAAACATGATTATGAAGATAGGGCAGCGGATTTTTTAATGTTTAAAATATCTGAACTGCTGCCTGAGGAGTACAGAGGTGTTTATAATTTTGATGAAGGTGATAAAATTTGAATAAAGAGAACATAGATTCTATATTAAAAATACTAAGTGAAACATATGCTGATGCAAAATGTGCGTTAAATTTTAATTCTCCGTATGAACTATTGATATCAACTATATTATCAGCCCAGTGTACGGATGTTAGAGTGAACAAAGTTACCAATGAACTTTATAAAGATTATAATACTCCCGGGAAAATGATTTCTTTAACAGAAGAAGAATTGGGAGAAAAAATAAAAAGCTGTGGTTTTTTTAGGAGCAAAAGCAAACACATTCTAGAGACCAGTAAAGCAATTATAGAAAATTGTCAAGGCCGAGTTCCAGAAACTATGGAAGAATTAATTAAATTACCGGGAGTGGGAAGAAAGACTGCAAATGTAGTTTTATCGAATGCTTTTGGAGTACCAGCTATTGCAGTAGATACCCATGTTTTTAGGGTGTCTAACAGACTTGGCATTGCAGTAGGAAGTACGCCAGAGAAGGTAGAAGCAGAACTGATGAAAAATGTACCAAGGTGTATGTGGAGTGATGCCCACCATTATTTGATATGGCATGGCAGAAGTATATGTAAATCCAGAAAGCCAGATTGCCAAAAGTGTCCCCTAGCTCCTTATTGTCAGTATTTTAATTACCCTGAAAAATATGAGAAAGTATCTGAAAATAAATAACCGGCTCACACCTGTTATTTATTTTCAGATACCTAAAACTTAACCTTAGTCTTTAAAATGTATCATAATATTTCTCGCCTTATCCAGTCTAGAGCATTCATGGTGGTTCTTCTCCTTATTATATCTCTGTTTCCAGCATACTGAAGTTTTTTTACTTTAACTTTACCTCTATTATAAAGACCCATGTATACAAGTCCTACAGGTTTTTCAGGAGTACCACCTTCAGGGCCAGCAATTCCTGTAGTAGATATACCTATGTCCGTATTAGCTGTTTTAGCTATACCTAGAGCCATTTCTTTTGCAACTTCAGGGCTTACGGCCCCATATTTATCTAAAGTGTCTTTCTTCACCCCTAACCTATTAATTTTAGCTTCATTGTGGTAGGCCACAACACCTTCTTTAAATACAGCAGATATACCTGGATAATTTATAAGTTTTGCAGCTATTAATCCTCCGGTACAGGATTCTGCAGATGAGAGAGTATATCCTTTATCTATGAGCAGTCTGCCAAGTACTTCTTCCATTGTTACATTATCTTCCCCGTATATATTTATTCCAAGACTTTTCTTAAGCTCAATTTCTACAGGTTTTATAAGATTTAAGGCCTCACTTTCCGTGTTTGCCCTTGCAGTAATTCTAAGTATTATATCCTCTTCCTTGGCATAAGGTGCTACGGTGGGATTTACACTTTTTTCTATAAATTCTGATACCCTTTCTGCCATAACACTCTCTCCCATCCCATAAATTCTAAGTATCTTAGATTTTATTGTTCCTTTGCTATATTTTTTTAATAGAGGTATTACATAATCCTGAAACATAGGTTTTGTTTCCCGGGGCGGACCTGGAAGAACTATTAAAATTTTACCCTTGTCTTCAATAGCGCATCCTGGGGCTGTACCATGGGGGTTAGGAAATATTGTGGAATCTTTGGGAAAGTAGGCCTGCTTTATATTATTGCCTTCAGAGTAGGATTTTCCCATTCTATTAAAATGTTCTCTTAAGTCATTTAATGCTTTTTCATCTAATAAAAGTTCTCTGTTAAAGAACTTAGCACTGGTTTCTTTGGTTAAATCATCCTGGGTAGGTCCAAGACCGCCTGTAGTAATTATAATATCAGATCTTTTAAAGCCAGTTTCAAGTTCGTCTAAAAGTCTTTTAGGATTATCTCCTACTACAGATTGGTGGTATACTTCTATACCTAAATTGGCCAATTCTTTAGAAATAAATTGGGCATTGGTATTTACTATATCTCCTAATAAGATTTCGGTACCTACACATAATATCTCAGCTTTCATGACTCTATTACCTCCGTCTTTTAAGTATTTGAACTATTTTTTAATTAAATTGCTATAGTTTTATAATAGCATAAAATTATGTCTGTTTTTAGAAAATAATATAAAATTAAATTATCAGATTTTACATACAAAAAGTTATAACTGTATAGTATAATAACTATGTAGAAATAAAGAGGTGGTCAAAATGAGTAGAAAGGATCGGTCGAAGGAGTCAAGAAAGTTGTTGAAAAAAAGGTTATCAGTGGCAATTATATGTGCTTTAGCTATTTTTATAAGCATAAGTTGCGGATTTATAGTATATCATTATAATGATATAAAATACTGGGATAACTTAGTCTATCCTAAAGTTTCTATAAACAATATAGATCTTTCTGGAAAAACCAAATCAGAGGCTAAAAATATAATAAAAACTGCCTATTCAGATGAGATACAGAATAAGAAAATTATTGTAACAGCTGGAGATAAAAAATATGAGCTGCCTTATTCAAATCTCGGTGCCAAATATAATGTAGATGAAGTGGTAAATCAGGCTTATTCATATGGGAAGGACAGTAACATATTAAAAAAGTATAAACTTTTAAATGCCCCCGAAGCTGTAAAATATACATTGAAATTTACTTATGACAAAAAACCTTTAGAGGCATTTGTAGATGGCATGGAAAAGGATGTCAATTTAGATCCTATAAATGCATCTTTAAAAATGGCAAACTTTGGTTTTCAAATAACTCCTCAGCAGAATGGAGTTAAATTGAACAGGAAAGCCCTGGAGAAAGAATTATCGTCTAAAATAAATGGTAATATACATGAGGATGTAAGCATAAAGGCAGAATTACAATCAGTTGAAGCCTCAATAAAAGAAGATGAACTAAAAACTGTAGATACATTAATATCCAGTTTTAGTACAAACTACGGAAGCATATCCTCAGCAGAAAGGGCAAATAACATACAACTTGCTACCGGGAGTATAAATGGATATGTGGTAATGCCAGGAGGTACCTTTAGTTTTAACGGAGTTGTTGGACAAAGAACTGCAGCCAAAGGATACCAGGCTGCCCCTGTTATTATTGGAGATAAACTGGAAACAGGATTAGGCGGGGGAATATGTCAGGTATCTACGACACTTTACAATGCGGTTAATAATGCAGGACTTACATCTGTAGAAAGAGTTCACCATACACTTCCTGTACACTATGTAGATGAAGGAATGGATGCTACTGTAGATTATGGAAATATAGATTACAAATTTAGAAATGATTTTAAATATCCTATATATATACAAGGATATACTTCTGGGGGAAATGTAGTTTTTAACTTATATTCAAACTCTGCTGCAGCAAACTAGATAAAAATATTATTGTTTATTAGTATGGAATTTATATGTTTTATATATTAACTTAATTTAAAAAATATGTTATAATAACTAAGTACTTTGTGCGGATATGGCGGAATTGGCAGACGCGCTAGGTTCAGGTCCTAGTGAGGGCAACTTCATGCAGGTTCAAGTCCTGTTATCCGCACCAAAACCTGACAATATAAAAAATTTATAGAATGTTTATAGAAAAATAATTCAGCATTAGAATGTTTAATTAAAAGGTCAAATTCTAATGCTTTTTTATTTGGGAAAATTATTTGAAATGTTCAATTTAGTAAGATACCTTCTTCATAGGTCAATTTCCTTTAAAAGTTTTTAGAAAATCTTTAGCTACGTCAGATAAATATCTATTTCTAATCCATACTACAGCAGGACGTGCTTTTAGAGAAAGTTCATTTATATCAATGTATTTTAAATTTAGACCAGGGATGAGTTCTGAGGCGGATTCTGGAACTATTCCTATACCAATTCCAGTATTAGCCCAAAGGAGCACTGCACGTGCATCTTCACTTTCGCAAAGTATTCTTGGTTCAAATCCAATTTGCTGGCACGAGGAAATTAACATATCTTTAAACTTATGATCAACTATTAAGGGCTTGTTTATTAAATCATTCAAACTAATCTTATCTTTGAAATTTGTAAAAAATACATCCTGATTTACTGCTGCTACCATTGATTCACTTGATAGTAATAATGATTCGAATTTTTCAGAATCAAAAGGAGTAAATACCAAGCCTATTTCTATAGTGCCTATATCAAGCAGTTTTAAAATTTGAGAAGTATTGCTCTCTCGTATTTTAAAATTTATATGTGGATATTTATCATGAAAGTGATTGAGTTTTTTTAATAAGATTGTAGTGCCAGAAGATGGCACAGTTCCCAAAGAAAGTAAGCCTTTAAATCCCTCTTTTAAATTATTTAATTCTTCTTTTGTATTTTTGACCAGATCTAAAATTTGTTTGGAGCGATATTGAAGTATTCTGCCTGCATCAGTTATTTGTATTTTTCTTGTATTTCTTTCTATTAGTTTTAATCCAAGTTCATCTTCAAGTAATTTTAGTTGTTGGCTAAGTGGCGGTTGTGCGATATGAAGCTGTTCTGCAGCTTTAGTTATGCTGCCATTTTCTACTATAGCTAAAAAGTATCTAAGTTGTCTAATATCCATAGAAATGTTCACCTCTATCTGCTATTTATATCTTATTTGTATTAATTCAATACCTTTTAAGTATTTGAAATATGTTTTTTTGTCTGATATAATGATACATGAAATTAAGAAATTATAAAAGTATATTTACTATGATAGAAAGAGTAAGTTAAAAAAGTCCTAAGAGAGAGATCTTTATTGAGCTGTGAGAGATCTTGGAATGAATTAACTGAAGTGCATTCTTGAGTAATTAATTCAAAAGTTGCTGCGATGGAGGTAATTATTTGCAGTAAACAGAGTGGAACCGCGGAAAATTTCTGCCTCTGTAATTAGAGGATAGAGGTTTTATTTTTTATAAATAATAAAATTTCATATTAATACTGATAAAGTATTATCTTATCATGAGAGGTAGAGGGACTGGCCCTATGAAGCCCGACAACCGGCATTTATTATGTATCGGTGTCAATTCCTGCAGAATATAATTATTCTGAGAGATAAGAAGGATAGTTAAGTTAAGACTTTTAACTTGGATTTAAGCTGTTTTTCTTATTTGAAAAACAGCTTTTTAAATTTACAATATGTATAAGTCAAATTTATGATATTGTGCAAAAAAAATAGTTTGAATATTTTTTATATTAGCAAATTTCTTTATATATTATGACGGGGTGAATAATAATGAATGTAAAATCAGAATTAAATAAAAAAATTAAATTTATTGGAAATATACTTATTGCATTAATACTCCCTGTAATAGTGATTATATTATGGCAATTACTAAGTAATAAGGGACTTGTTAAGCAGTCAGTTCTTCCATCTCCTCATACCATATTTTTGGCTTTTTTAGACATGGTGAAAAGTGGTGATTTAGCTAGAAATCTATTTATAAGTATATTAAGGGTTATAAAAGGATATCTTATAGGAGCTTCTCTGGGTGTAGTATGTGGAACATTGATTGGACTGTTTAAAATAGCCGAAAAAGCTGTTGATTTGCTTATAGGTCTTTTGAGACCAATTCCTATTGTAGCTTGGGTTCCTGTACTTATATTGTGGATGGGTATAGATGAGGCTTCTAAAATAACTGTAATAGCAATTGGAAGTTTTTGGCCCATACTTATAAATACTATTCATGGTATAAAAGGAGCAGATAAAAAATATTTAGAAGTCTCTGAGATATTAGAAAAAAATAAATTTCAGGTACTGACAAAAATAGTTTTTCCTTCGGCACTTCCATCTATTTTTACAGGATTGAGAATTGGAATCGGAAGTGCATGGATGAGTGTTATAACAGCGGAAATAATTGCTGCCACGTCTGGCATAGGATATTCAATATCCTATGCTAGGGAATTATCTCAGCCGGATGTTATGTTGGTTGGAGTTTTTTCTATAGGCGTAGTTGGATTTTTGATAGATTATTTAATAAAAAAATTTCAGTTTGTAATTATAAAATGGGATACAAATAATCAAAGTTAGAGAGGAGTAAATATTACATGAGTGCTGATGAAAGTTATGAGGCTATTAAAATAGAAAATTTGAATAAAGATTTTAAAGTTGATAATGGTTACCTCAATGTATTGGATGATATTAACCTGTCAGTTAGACAAGGAGAATTTTTAAGCATTGTAGGGGCAAGTGGGTGTGGAAAAAGTACCTTGCTTAGAACTATAGTGGGATTAGATACAAATTATAGGGGCAATATTTATTCTTACGATAAGCCTGTAAAAGGTCCAGGTATAGATAGAGGTATGGTATTTCAAGAGTCAAGACTTTTTCCATGGCTTACAGTAGAAAAAAATATAGAGTTTGGAATAAGCAAAAAATTATCTAAGAGGAAAAAAGCAGAATTAGTAAATGAACAGCTTGAACTGGTCGAACTGGACGGCTTTGCAAAATCATATCCCGAGCAGCTGTCTGGAGGAATGAAACAGAGAATAAGTATTGCAAGAGCACTTGTAAATAAACCTAAACTGCTTCTTCTTGATGAACCTTTTGGAGCATTAGATGCTATGACCCGTATTAATATGCAGCAGGAAATATTGAAAATATGGAAAAAACAAAATACTACAATGATTCTTGTAACCCATGATATAGACGAGGCGATTTATTTAGGTGATAGGGTGATTGTTTTATCCAGCAGGCCTGGAAGAATAAAAAGGGTGGTAAAAGTAGAACTTTCAAGACCTAGAGATAGAGGAAGTTATGATTTTTCACGGATTAAAAGTGAAATATATAATGAATTTTTTACAAAAGTGGAAAATCCATTTTCATATAATATATAAAAATAAAATTAAATAAGGGAGAGTAAAGTCATGAGTTATTTTAATTATTTAGAATGTTCAAAGTGTGGAGAAAGGTATTCAAAAGATGAACCACATAATCTATGCCATTGCGGAGGTCCGCTGCTGGTAAAATATGATCTTGAAAGGGTAAAAAAAGAAGTGAACAAGGATATCTTTAAGACAAGGAAGAAAGGACTGTTTAGATTTGAAGAGTTACTTCCAATTGAAGATGAGAAAAATATAGTTACACTTGGGGAGGGTGATACTCCAGTACTTAAAATTCAGAATTTGGGGGAAAAATTAGGTGCAAAGGAACTTTATATAAAAAATGAAGCATTAAACCCTACAGGCACTTTCAAATCCAGAGGAGCTGCCGTTGGGATATCTAAGGCAAAAGAGCTTGGAATAAAAACCATAGCTATGCCAACTGCAGGAAATGCAGGAGGAGCCTGGTCAGCATATTCCAGTAAAGCAGGAATTGAGCTTGTAGTTGCTATGCCAGAGGATGCCCCTGAGCTTGCTAAAAAGGAAGCTTATGTATATGGTTCAAAAACCTATCTTGTAAAAGGATTAATATCTGATGCTGGAAAAATAATATCAAAAGGTGTAGAGAAACATGGATGGTTTGATGCTGCCACTCTTAAAGAACCATATAGAATTGAAGGAAAAAAGACAATGGGATTTGAAATTGCAGAGTACTTTAATTGGGAATTTCCGGATGCTATACTTTATCCAACAGGGGGAGGAGTTGGAATAATAGGAATATGGAAAGCCTTTCAAGAACTCAAGGAATTGGGATGGATTAAAGACAAAGTTCCTAAACTTATAGCTGTTCAAGCAGAAGGATGCAATCCTATTGTAAAGGCATTTAATGAGGGAACTAAAGATTCTGAGTTTTGCAAAGGTGCTAATACTATAGCAGGTGGAATAAGGGTACCTAAGGCTTTAGGAGATTTCATAGTTTTAGATGCAGTAAGAAAAAGTAATGGTACAGCAATAGAGGTAAAAGATTCTGAAATTGTGGAATTGCTTGATATTTTGGCAAAGACAGAAGGATTGTTTATATGTCCGGAAGGAGCGTCTTTAGTTGCAGGAGTTAAAAAACTGTTAAGAGAGGGTTTTTTGAAATCTGATGAAAAAATAGTGCTTTTAAATACTGGAAGTGGATTGAAATATCCTGATTTAATTAAGGAAAAATTACCAGTAGCTGAAATTAATGCAGATATTTAAAGGAGATGAATAATATGAAAAAAATATTTTCTATAATTACAGTACTTTTGATAAGCTTACTTGCTTTATCTGGCTGCGGACAAGCGAATAATTCATCAAGCAGTAAAAAACAAGAACAATCAAAGTTAAAAGAAATAAATATAGGCTATCAGCCGGGAATAAATCATGCACTTTTAATTATTGCAAAAAATAAGGGATGGCTTGATGAAGAATTTAAAAATGATAATATAAAAATTAAATTTCAAAGTTTTGTCTCTGGGCCTCCTATGGTTGAAGCATTTGCAGGTGGAAAACTTGATATAGGACAAATTGGAGATCAGCCCTCCATACAGGCAAGAGCAAATAGCATAGATATTAAAGGTATTGGGGCTTATGCAGTAGGATATAAGCTAAATACAATACTTGCAGCAGCCGGTTCAAACATAAAATCGGCTAAAGACCTGAAAGGTAAAAAAGTAGCAGTTACCGTTGGTTCCTCTGCACATTTACTTCTTGTCAAATATCTGGCATCAGAAGGACTTAAGCAAAGTGATATCCAACTTGTAAATTTACAGCCGCCAGATATAAAGACATCTTTTACATCTAAAAATATTGATGCTGCAATTGTGTGGGATCCATACGCATCTTCAATTGAAGCTGAAGGAACAGCCTATAAAATAGGAGATGGAACAAACTTAAAGTATGAAGTCAATTTGATTGTAGTAAATAATAGTTTTGGAAAAACAAATCCTGATATTGTAAAAAGGATTCTAAAGGTTTATGAAAAATCAGAAAAATGGGCTAAAGCAAATCCTGATGAGGCTGCTGATATTATTTCTAAAGAGCTTAAATTAGATAAGCAAATTGTAGTAAAGGGTCTTGCTAAAGAAGATTTTGATATAAGACTAACTGATGAAGTTACAACATCACTAGCAGCTACCATTAAAAGCTTAAGACAAAATAATACAGTTAGAAAAGACGTGAAGGTAAGTGATTTGTTGGATAAAAGTTATTTAAATGATGCTGGAATTAAATAAAAATATAAATTAAATATAAGACACAATTGTAACTAGCAGCGATATGTGAAGTAAAAAGATGAAACCCAGTGAGTTATATATAAGGTTTTGTCTTTTTACTTAATTAGGATGTTACAATATGATATTAATTCAGATAAAGTCAAAGAACGTATTATTATAAAAGGTAAAGTAAACAGTCCCGTATATATCTTTAACATGGATAGCAAGGAGCCATTTCCAATTGCCTCCTAGTACCTCGAAGGAAGAGCAATAGTTACACAGAAAATAAATAAGAAAGGATCCATGCCTATGCAAATTGGAAGTTGGTTATAAACCAACTTAATATATTGTTTAGTGAAGTATTAAACAAAGAAGCATAAATATGCTGGAGACTCTGTCCCCAGACCCATGAGGTTTATCGCGCCTGTTCTATGAGAAACGGATAAAATGGATAGTTTTAATCCTATCCGTTTCTGTATAGAACACCAATAATCACTCAGGTTGCTCATCAGCATTGCCTTATCTTATTATTGTATGTATATTATTGACTAAAAGTGGAAATAGTGCAATGTAATGCTGAGTAAGAAATAGAAGCTATAGATCTTAATTTACATTATTCTATAAATATGTCATTCGAAAAGCATTTGTCAAAAGAAAGAGAATATACCTAATTATTTACACGGCTTTTTATTAAATTCTAATCAAGTATGTTATTATTCAAATAATTCTGGATCATATGGATATCTTCCATATTTTTTACCTGCATTAACAAGTGCATGAATATTTTCAGGTGGAGTTGGTATAGGCAATCCACATCCAAGACCTAAGATATATCCCTTAGGAGAATCATATGCTTTCTTTAAACTTTCTTTTACAGTTGTTTCAACAAGTTTGGGTGTTCCTTGAAACATAACATCAGTGGGGTGTACATTTCCCGTAATAGGTATTTTATGTCCAATTGTATTTTTTACCTCTTCCAGATCTAGAGAGTTATCAATACTAAGGACACCAGCTCCTGAATCAGCTAAATCATTTAATATTTTCTTTGTATTTCCGCACACATGGAGTGTAGGGGGTGAAGAAAATTCTGAAATGGCTGCAATAAATCTCTTTAAGTATGGATATGAAATATCTCTAAATACTTTTGGACTAATCAAGCTGCCAGAAGAAACTGGATCAACGATACATATAGATGAACCTGTTTTAGCAATTTCCTTTGCAAATGAAATTATACTACTTAAGGTAAACTCAAGAAGCTTATGAACAAACTCAGGATTAAGATATATATCTTTTAGCAGCTTATCTGTACCTCTTATACTACTTGCAGTTGTAAATGGCCCTCCTAAAATTGTTCCCACTGGAGCTTCTTTACCGACTTCATCGATAATTATATTGGTAGCCTCAAGGAAAAGTGGCAACCTTCCATCCTTATGGGGATTTGGAATTGTTAGTCTATCTAAATCGGAAATTTCATTAATAACAGGTTGTTTTACATAAGGAGTACTGTAATCAGGAAAATCTAAAACACTTCCAATAGCCTCCGGTACTGCTGCTTGTCCAGGACCTGTGCCTACAAAGTCGTGTCCATAAGTTCTATATGCTGCAATTTGAGCTTCTGCCATCTTTTCAGCTGAAAGATTATACTCAGATGCTTTTATGCCAATGACATTTGCTGCATGTTCACCTAGCATTGGATTAATTAGTATGCGATCATAAGGTTTTCCTTCGAGCCAAGCTATAAGCCTTTCTAATGATGTCATAGAATCAGCAGTAATATTATCAGTCATATTATCAGTCATATTTTTTTACCCCCTTTTAAATTGTTTGTTTTTTAGGTTTAATTGTTAAATGTTTCTTCAAGAATGTCCATAGTAATACCTAACAGAAGTCAAATTTCAGACTTGAATACCAATATATTAAAAAGAGGATATATTTTTAGTCAATTAAAAATATATCCTCTAGTTTTTCTAGTGAGATTTATAATGGAGTTTTTGTAGTATACCAATGAGATTACTAATATCGTAATAATATACTTTATACAAAGACATTGTCAATAGATTCTTGAAGGGAGCAAGAAGCTGACTTCTAGTCACCTCGTAGTATCTCGGGGGGAGACGTCCAGCTAAGCTGGAGCATGCTAACTGGTGAAAGTCCAGTAAAGGTAATCGTCAAGGAGCCTTTTAGCCATCCACTATGCATATAAGAAATTATATGTATAAAGTGTGGTGATAAAGTGTTTGAAAGAGCGCGAGCAAAAAGTATAGGTTGTAACATAAAGTGAATCCTGCCGTATCGTAAGGTGGTTCTGTATAAGCAGAACAAAAGAGGAAGTCGAGACTTGCCCCTGAAGGCGAAGACCATGGAAGATGGGAAGAGCTTGAAATGCAGGTGCACTTATAGACATGAAAGGGTAGAAAAACCAGGGTTTTAGCTTCCCTGGTTTAATAATTTTCTGATTCTGTTTTTACTAAAATTAAATTCAGTCCATGAATTTTGCTTATCAAGCACTTTTTTTCTGTATTTTAAATTTTTATCAATAATCATTTTTATATGGCTGTTGCTCTTATCTCTCACTTCAATCAAGTAAGGAACGGCTTCAAAAGATAATGAAGTCAAATAATAAGTATCCAGCTTACCAGTTTCATTATAGCGTTCTATATTTTTCTTGGCTATAAATCCATCTATATTAAGATAGCTTATTATTGTATACATAATTATTGTTATCACAATTACGCTTTTCACTATAGGAATTTTTCTGTACCAAATGCCAGCAGCCACAACCAGACATAGTATGAAAAGCAGCAGCATAAATAAATGCACTGATACCCTCAAAAAGGTATAACCAAAGGCAGCCTCATACAAAGTAAGTTTAAAATTAGCAGAAAAAAGCATATTTAAGGTAAATGCTACAAGGAGAGTTAAAAGAAGATTTGCTGTCTTTAAAAGCTTTTTATTATCTTTTTTTACATATTTCTGGCAGCCCAGCACTATTATAAAATTGATGAAGGTAACTGTGGCCAGCTCAAAGAAGCCTTTTCTAGCATATTCTGCATAGGTAAAGCCAGCTGGTAGTGTTATATTATCTCCACCATAAAGATAAGAAAATTGAATTATTGTGAAAATCAGATACAGTATATTCAAAGCAGCCAATACGGTTATTATTGTAACGGCCTCCCAGCTTACAGCAAGGGCATCCAAGCCTTTTTCAATTGCTTTTTCCTCACTTTTAAAGCCCCAAACATAACCAAATAAATAGAATGTTATAACTAAAATGATTATGGTATGTGGTACAAACTCTTCTATATTTATATTATTAAAAAGCTTTGTCAGGTTAGCAAAGTAGTAGCCAAAAACCATATCTGCAGAGCTTAAGAGTATTATCAAAATCACAAGCAAAGGCAAGGAAATAAGTATGCCAATCAATATTTGCTTTTTTCCTTCCTCCATTTGAACAGTTTTTCCTATTTTTACTGAAGTCTTTAAAATTGTAAAGGGCTTGATGATATTATTAAGCACATTTGCTATTCCTTTTCTTAACATTTCAGCTATAAAGTTGGATTTATCCCATTTAAGCCTTGGATTCACTATTAAAATGGAACTTGAAATCATAAGAACTGGAACCGCTAAAAAATTTAATAAATAAAATATGTTCTCTGTATGAACTGCAAAGCTGAGGGACATCAGGGCTATTGGTATAAGTAAAAACCAGCCAAAGCTTTTTCCTATTTTTATCCTATCTCTTATGGACCATAGGAAAAATCCAATACACAGTCCTATAAATATGGGGTAGGATATGCCGGGGGTCTTGTCGAAAAATAATCTGTCAAATATAATTCCAAGCAGCAGTGAAAATAGCACACAGTATAGCCCATCCTTAGTTCTAGTTTCTAAAGTTTTATTAACTTCCATTTTGCCTCATCCTTTCATTCCTCTCTAAACTCTAAAATATCTCCCGGCTGACATTTAAGTTCCCTGCATATAGCCTCTAGTGTGGAAAACCTTACAGCCTTGGCCTTTCCGGTTTTTAATATTGATAAATTGGCATTTGTTATTCCAACCTTCTCGGCCAGTTCATTAAGAGAGATTTTTCGTTTTGCCATCATTACATCAAGGTTTACAATTATAGCCATAATGCGCCTCCTTTAGTGCCTAAACCGTGAAATCATTTTCTTCTTTTACTTCCACGGCCTGCTTGTATATTTGAGCCAGTATCAAAACAAAGCACCCTGCAAAGAAGAATATCAAGAACTCCGTATCAGTGTGTATGCCCTTTGGATCTATCTCTATTAATCTGAAGCTTTTAAACTGATTATTATAAAAGAAATTTATTAAATAGCATATAGTTATAGTAAAGCAGCTTAAAGCTATATTCTTTAGACTTTTCACAATACTCATATTAAAGGGGCCTGCCTTTATAACAGATTTTAAAATCTTTCTAAGACAGTAAAGAATAAATACTAAAGAAGAAGTTCCAATGAAAAATAATATACAGTTTACGATATATTTCCTATTTGCTGCTCCAGTATCCACTGAAGTTGATGTACTTATAATTAAACTTATAAAGGTCAATATCCCAAAGACAATAAGTACATTTAATACAATTATCAAAAATCTAGCCATAGAATTATATTTGTTCTCGTTCATAAATCACTGCCTCCATTTACATTTTGTAATTTCATCATACTACATCCTCTCAATAATTTCAATAATTATTTATTGTTTTTCAATAAAGATTTATTGAAACTTATACATGAATAAAAAATTTAACTAAATAGCAAAACGAGATGCAACTTTGTAAAACCAAATGCAATGTTTGTAATCAACAACTGAATATTTGTAAACGAAATGCAGTTTTTGTAACCAAAATGCAGTTTGATTTTCCTACTTTTTTGCTGTATCATAATAAAAAACTGCAAGCTAGGTATAAAGGATAAATAGTTACCTCGGAGTGGCATAAATTATTAAGTAAATATATTAATCAACCTCTTGAAACAGAATTAGAACGTGCTGGTATTATACAGTTTTTTGAGATTGCTTTTGAACTATCATGGAAATTGATGAAGGACTACCTAGAAGCACAGGAATTATATACAAAAAGCCCAAGGGAAACAATCAAGCAAGCTTATCAAATAGGGTTAATTGATGATGGACATGTTTGGATAGATGCTCTTGCAGATAGAAATTTGACTATACACTTATGATGATAAATTGGCAGAGAAAATGCTTAAAGATATAGTGCAGATTTATTTTCCTGAACTAAAAAAACTTTATGAAAAGTTGATCAAGGAGCTTTATTATGCATCCTAGGATCTCGGGAGGAACGTCCAGCTGAGCTCAATATCATAAACTTAAGGAAATCTGATTAACATTTTTGTCTATCAGGTTTCCTTTTTGAACAAGGAATATCTTGAGGATCTTTATCACTCTACCGAATAAATATATTATTCTGTTCATAGGCTTTATAGGAATGTGGATATTGCTAGTTGGGCTGGCTCCTTATCTAAAGTTTAAGCTGTATATTTGGTTTACTGCCCCGATTGCTTTAAAATAAAAGAGTATCCTTCTATAAAAACCATCTGTGTTACCTAATTAGATTATTTATGTATTTGAAATACAAAAATAACTGAAATGCAAGAATACATGGAATTCCTACAACAAATTTTGGATGTTTAGTTTTATGTCTAAAAGTATACATGCCTAAAAAAATACCTAAACTTCCAAATAAAATAGCTGTAATAAAAAGCTTGTTTTCAGATATTCTCCATTTTCCTTTTTTAGATTTGTTTTTATCCAAATACATTAATATAAAGCCATATATGTTTATAAGTAAAATATAGTATAAAAATATTTTCATAACTTAAAGCCCTCTTATCCTTTCTTAAGTGGTAAATATATTATATGAGTAAATTGGAATACAACTTTCTGTAAAAATAAAATAGGTCTAATCTTTTATTTCTTTAAATAATTCGTATGCTTTTGATTTTGCTTCTTTAAGAACATCTTCTCCAAACTTAGTAATTGAATAATATTTTCTTATCTTTCCCTCCACATTTTTATCTTCAACTTTCAAAACACCGTTTTTTTCCAGAGTGTGAAGTATAGGATATAGTGTCCCCGCACTGATTTCATATCCGTGCTCCTTGAGCTCTTCTATCATCCATGCTCCATAAAAAGGTTCCTCTTTGGCATGATGTAATATATGAATATGAATAAATCCTAAAAATAATTTTCTCATAATTTGATCTTGCATTTAAATTCCTCCTGTGATATCCTTGATTTAGAATTTAGATATCGTAGTTCGATATCTAATACAGATATCTGATTCAGATATTAATTTTCGCTATTTATGACATTATTTTATCAATTGGATACACTGCAGTCAAGGAGGGGAGTTAGCTTGAAATAGATATAAATATTCTTAGCCTCCCTGAGTTGTATGCAGAAATAAAGGAAGGAAGTATAATGAATAAACCATTATTTCAAGCCAGTAACCTTATTTATAAAGCTAATTTAACTTACGATAATGTTAGAATTGAAAAGAATAAAATTAATTTTATTGTTGGGGAGAGCGGCAGCGGTAAAAGTACTTTTTTAAGACTGTTGAATCATTCCATAAGTCCGGTATCTGGAGAATTATTGTATAAAAGTAAGGCAATAGAAGAATATGACCCTATTGCTTTAAGACGTGAGGTAAGTCTGGTTTCTCAAGAAGCTTTTCTCTTCCATGAGAGTATTTTAGATAATTTTAAGACCTTTTACTCCCTGAGGCAATTACCTATGCCTGAGAAAGATTATGTCAGTTATATTACTGGACTCTGCTCTGTAAATATTCCCTTAGATCAAAATGCATCTAGTCTTTCTGGTGGAGAGCGTCAAAGAGTCTATATATCTATTTTTTTATCATTATGTCCAAAGGTTATATTGTTGGACGAACCCACTTCAGCACTAGATGAAAAAAACAGTTATAAAATAATAAAAAATATAATAAATTTTTGTAAGAAAAAAAATATTGATATTGTAATTGTAAGTCATGATAAAAATATTGTTCAGGAGTTTTGCCAAAATAAAATTGAAATAGTTAAGGAGGACAAAATTTGGAAGGAGTAGTTTCAATGGGTATTTATCAGTTTTTGCTTATTTATTTACTGCTAATTATGGTGCTATTAATAATGAAAAAATCAAAAGTTAATCAAACAAAACTCCTTTTAGCTGCAAGTTTAAGAATGTCAGTTCAACTGGTAATTGTAGGTTATATACTTCAATATATATTTAGTAATCCAAAGCCTTTGTTTACTGTTGTTTTTCTTATACTTATGATAACATTTGCTGTTAATAGAGTAATTAAAAGCAGAAGGGATCTAAATTATAATTTTAAGATTGCAATAGGAACTTCTTTAACATTTTCAGGGATTTTTATTTTATTTTTCTTTATGACTGCAGTTGTTAATAAATCTATATTTAATCCTAGATACAGCATACCTTTAGCCGGTATGATAATTGGAAATGCCATGACTGGAATAAATATTGGAATAAAAACCTTTATGGATTCTATAAGTAAAGAAAAAAGTAAAATTAATACTTTACTCAATTTAGGAGTAGAACCTAAAGATATTTTGAAACCCTTTGCTAATAATGCCTTAGAAACTGCTTTAATTCCCACCCTAAATTCCATGGTAGGAATGGGAATAGTATTTTTACCTGGAATGATGACAGGACAGATATTATCTGGCACGTTACCTACCACAGCAATTATGTACCAAATAGCTATTATGATTGCAATCTGTACTTCAGTTTGCATGACAGTGTTTTTATCATTAAATTTAGGCTATAAGTCTTTATATAATAATAGAAAACAATTACAGTAAAAATGACTTACTGTTGAGTCTGATACTGTTAGGAAATCGATAAACAAAAATATATAATCCTTATTCTAAATAAATATATTTTAATGCGGAAATTATTGCATTAGAATATGTGTAAAATTTAACGATAAATAAGGAGAAAAAAGTCCATTAGAGTATATATCAGGCATATAGGGTCTAATGGATGTTTTTTATTTTTATCAAAATTTTGCATGTAATATCTTGATGAAAATTTTATTTAGAGTTAGATATAATGCCAATCAAAACAGATGAAAATAAAGAAGTAAAACTTTATAAATAAATTATAAATTGTGTGGACATATTTCTTGTAGAGGAGTATAATTAAATTAAAGAATGATAATAATTTAACAATATATATTTTACAAAAGTAAGAATATTTTAAAATATAGAAGAAATGATTTATAAAAATTAAATTTTAATAAGGAGGAAATTTTTATGAGTAATTCTTTAACAAAATACCATGATTTTGATACAGTAGATGAACTTTTAGGAAAATGGTTTGGTGAGCCTAAGAATTTAGTAGTTAATTGCAAGAATAAAGATATGTCTCCTGTTTGTTGGGAAGAAGCCCCAAATGGTTACAAAGCTACTTGTAGAACAGTAGGAATAAGACCTGAAGATGTTAAGGTGATTTTAAAAGATGATAATATACACGTAAGTGGTAAGAGTGTTTTAGATAACTATGATTACTGTGTTAGCTACAATTTACCTCTGGATTGGAATATAAGAAACAATATTGAATGTATAGACTACAGGACACAGGATGGAATAACCATTGTTTATCTTAATGTAAAAAAGGGATTTAAAAAAGGTATTGACATAAGGCGAATATAGAACATGAGAAGAATACCAGCCTTTTATTTCAAAATCTAATTTTTATCATATGCCTAAAAACTTATAATTTATTATATAAGAGAGCTTATAGAAATATAAGTTCTTTTTTTATTGAAAGAAAATTTTAAAAAGGCTTGACTTTTATTTATTCAACACCATATTATTATATAAAATAACAAAAATATGACTGAAAATTTATTTATCCGATGGCTGCCATTGCTAACACCCCCATCGCACTCTGTGAAAGCAATTCACACAAAATTAAAAATTTTGGTTCTCTACTTTTCTATCAAAGTGGGGGATAAGCACTGCTACGCGCCTGGATAAGTTCTTCTCCTAAAGGATAACGTATTCTAAGTGCTAAAGACACTAAGAATACTGTTAATAAGGTTCAGCAGGAGAGAGTCATCCTTATAAGCAAACTCCATCTGAACCTAAGAATCACTTGATATTTTAGAATTTTTAGTTCTTATTTAATAATGTAATTTCAAGGGGGCTTTTAATATGTATTATTTGAATTTATTTGAAAATGATCAACCAGTTGCCCATTCTTAATCTAGAATGAGGATAGGTAGTTATGGTGATATAATACCTCATTTTAGATATTACATGAATACAAATAAATGAAAAGACGGAGGATATTTAAAATGAAGGAAAAATTAATGGGATCGTTATGTTTATTTTTGGCGGCTTCTATATGGGGTTCAATGTATGTACTTAGTAAATATATTCTGGAGTTTGTCTCGCCTATTACATTAGTATGGCTTAGATATGCTATTGCATTTGTAGTGTTATTTATAATACTTATGGCTTTTCAACATAAAAAAAATTATAAAGTTGTGATGAAAAAAAGGGACTGGCTCCTTATAGCATGGATAGGATTTATAGGATATTTTATATCCATTTTTATGCAATTTATGGGAACAAAACTATCTGATGCACATACAGGTTCTTTAATTACAGCATCTACACCAGTTTTTGTTGTTTTGTTTGCCAGATTTATATTAGGAGAGGCATTTACCAAGAAAAAAATAATCTCATTAGTACTTGCTACATTAGGTGTTGTTATAGTTATAGGACTAGATACAATGTTTTTAAAACACTTTTTAGGAAATATAGTGCTAGTTGGAGCTGCTGTAACTTGGGCATTATTGTCTGTTTATGTTAAAGTTGCATCAAAGCGCTTTGATTCTTTAGTTACCACCACCTATGCAATGCTATTTGCACTGATATTTACAACTCCTTTAATGTTGTGGCAAAATGAAAATATTATTTCAATTTTAAATAATGGACAACTTTTATTTGCAATAATTTATATTGGAGTTGTATCAACGGCAGGCGCATTTTTTTTATGGAATAAGGGTCTTGAATTAATGGATACGGGAGTAGGATCTTTGTTTTTGTTTTTCCAGCCTGTTACAGGGTCAATTTTAGGCTGGCTTTGTCTTGGTGAACAATTAAATGCCAGTTTTTTTATAGGGGGAGTATTAATAATAATTGCCATGATTATAGCTTCTAAAGATGGAGTATAATTAAATCTAAGTTATTTAAAGAAATGCTATTATATGACTTTTTTCTGTAATAGCATTTTTTCTAAAATACCATATATTTCATTCCAATTAAAAACTCTTGTTATATTTTTATTTAGGGGCACACGGTTGTAGTTGGTATCTATTAATAAAGTTTTAAATCCATTTTTGGACAACTCTAGGGCATTTTCATAACAGTCTTCTATAAATACGTCACAATTTAAATTTATGGCTGTATCTACCTTGTAAGAAGTTCCTAGTACAAAAACTCCGTCATAGGGTATGTTGTGTTTGTTTAAATAATAATGAGTGAGAATTTCCAAGTCCTTTTCTCTGGCAGTTACAAAGTAGATATTATTTGTTTTTATAAGTTTTTGAATAATTTTTATTGCATCTTTTCTTATAGGTTCTTTTCCATTGTGAAGCTCAAATTTATTTTTATTATAAAAATCTATATATTCCTTTCTGGTTACTCCCATAACTTGATCAACCCTATATTGGGTTATTTCCTGAATGGATACATTCTTTTTGAAGTGTTTATTAGCGATATCAAGCCAAAAATAAGGATCGGTAATTGTTCCGTCAATATCAATACATATATTAAGGTACTTCATTTTTATCAACTCCTTTGTAGAATATATTAATATATGAATGTTAATAACGTATTAAAATTAAATAAAATATATGTTTACTAAAAATATGCTGTAATATTGAAGCAATGATTATTGTAAAATATAGAAATAGTGATACTAAAAAGAGACAGGAAAAGTATAAGTATAGTGGAGGTATTATAATATGGGAAAAGCACTGGGAATGGTAGAAACCAGGGGACTAATAGGAGCTATGGAAGCAGCAGATGAAATGGTCAAAAATGCTGATGTAGAGTTAATAGGATACGAAAAAGTAAGTGCAGGATTGGTAACAGTAAAAATAAAAGGAGATGTAGGGGCAGTAAAGGTGGCTACCCAGGCCGGGGCAGAAGCTGCCAGAAGGGTAGGACAATTAGTAGCGGTACATGTAATTCCCTCACCACAGATAGATGTTTAAAAAAATAAAGAAGAATAGATAAGTAAAAGTGTGTAAAATAGTCCGAAGAAACAAAAATTGAAGTATTCGGACTATTTGCATGACTAAATCTAGATAAATAAAATTTAGATTATATGGAATTTAAAGGAAATAAATGTTATAATTACATTAAGCAATTTCTAGATTCAGATGGAGGATGAATTATAAGAATAGAAAAGAGAGTAGTGATATTATGCCATTTAATAGCAAGAAAAAAATTATGTTTTCTTGTGTTTTTTTTACTTTGCTTATGTTGATTTTTACCAAACATATTAGTATAGCAAATAGGAAAAATTCAATTAATATAACAGCATCTCCTATGGCAAATATAGTGAATAAAGATAAAGACAAGCATACTTCTCTGAAAAAATACTACATAGTTCTTGATCCGGGACATGGAGGTATAGATAAAGGTACTAGCTATGGAAATATGGAGGAGAAGAATATAACTTTAAAAATCGCAAAGTATGCTAAAACTTATTTAAGTAGTAAGGGAAATGTAGTATTTCTTACCCGAGAAGAGGACAAGCTGTTGGGACTTGATGAGATAGGAGACATAGTGAATTCCTCTTGTGCAGATGCTTTTGTTTCTATACATGTAAACTCATTAAATGATAAAAACTTTAAAGGTATAACTACATTATATTATGATGTAAATGGGTATCAGGAGGAAGAGAGAATAAAATTAGCTAATGCCATAGAGAAAGAGTGCGTGAAGAGTGATAATTGGGAAAGTGAAGGCATAAGAAAACAAAATTTAGCAGTGTTAAGATATAGCAAAATACCCGGAGTATTAGTGGAATGTGGATTTATAACTAATGCAGAAGACAGGAAGAGATTATCGGATGAAAAAGTATTAAAAACATTAGCACAAAATATTTCAAATGGGATAATTAATTATTTGAATGAAAGTGGAAGATAAATTTTATAAATATTTTTAAGTCTTATGATTATACTATTTTTGAGGTGAATTTTAGCATGTTTATACCAAAGAGAGTAGTATTTGAAGAAAAAGCTTTAGAATATAATTTAGGAAAGGATATTTTTAATTATTTTAAAGATAAAAATGTAGAAATAATTTATTCTAAAAGTGGGAGGATAGTTGGAATACCAGGTAAAAGTCCAGAGGAAATGTATTTTCAAGGCAAAAGTACTTTAGTGGTAGGTATAAGAAAAAGTGCCAGCTTTCAATCCTGTAAACCTTCTGCTAATTATCAGCTGCCTCTGTGCAGTGGGTGTATGGGAATGTGTGAATATTGCTATCTAAACACCCAAATGGGTAAAAAACCCTATGTAAAAGTATATGTTAATTTAGATGAAATATTAAATAAAGCTAAAGAATATGAAATGGAAAGATATCCGGATGTAACTGTATTTGAAGGAGCTGCCACTTCTGATCCAGTTCCTGTAGAATTATATACAGGAGCTTTGAAAAAGGCCATAGAGTTTTTTGGCCTCAGTGATAATTCTTATTTTAGATTTGTTACAAAATTTACAGACATAGATAGTTTACTTCATTTAAAACATAATGGCAAAACTACCATAAGATTTAGTATTAATACAGACAGGATAATAACACAATTTGAGCATAAAACTCCAAAGGTAGAGAAAAGGTTAAATGCGGCCTTTAAGGTGGTAAAAGCTGGTTATAATCTTGGCTTTATAGTTGCACCTGTATTTTTATATTCTGACTGGAAAGAGGAATATAAACAGCTTTTAGATAAAATAAACAATATGTTTTCTGGGGAACATATTTCTTTTGAGATAATATCCCATAGGTTTACAAAAAGAGCCAAAGAAAATATTTTAAAAGTATATTCTAAAACCAAGCTTCCTATGGAGGAGGAGTTAAGAAAATTCAAATACGGTCAATTTGGTTACGGTAAATATATATATAAACAGGATGAACTACAAGATATGAAAAAGTTTTTTGATGAAAATATAGCAATAAATTTCGGTGCTGATGCTATAAATTATATTATATAATTTATAGCATCTTCTCTTTACTGTATTATTATTATAGAGTAATATATTTATAGTTAAGAGTTATAGGGTCTATTGAAGTTTCAATTCAATAAATTTTTCTTACTTTTCACTGTTCACTTTTAATTTTTAACTACCAGTGCTTAAAAGGACTAAAGTATTACATTTAGGGGGAGGAACTGAAGTTGAGTTTAAATATAGTTTTATTTGAACCTGAAATACCTCAAAACACAGGCAATATTGCCAGAACTTGTGTACTTACGGGTTCAAGACTTCATCTGATAAAACCTTTAGGTTTTAGTTTGGATGAAAAGCATTTAAAAAGAGCAGGTCTTGATTATTGGAAGTATCTAGATCTGACTGTGTATGATTGTTATGAAGAGCTTAGGGAAAGATATAAAAAAGGCACCTTTTATTTTTCAACTACTCATGGAAAAAATCTTTATGAATGTATAAAATTTAAAGATGAAGATTTTATAGTTTTTGGAAAAGAAACCTGTGGCTTGCCTGATAAAATAAGAAATAGCGATCCGGAAAAATGTATAAGGTTACCTATGATAAAAACAACTACTCGTTCTTTAAATTTATCCAATGCTGCAGCCATAGTTGTTTATGAAGCCTTAAGACAGATGGATTTTCCAAATATGAAATAAGGAATATTTGGGCTTATATGTATGTCTACATACCTAAGGAAGGAGCTATTTTAAAATGGAGAAAATAAAAATAGTAACAGACAGTACTGCAGATTTACCGGATAGTATATTGAAAAAATATGATATAGAAGTGCTTCCGCTTCTTATTAATTTAGGAGAAAATTCTTATAGGGATGGAATTGACATAGATATTCATACTCTTTTAGATAAAATGGATAAAAGTCATGTTTTTCCATCAACAACACAGATAAATCCTCAAATATTTTCAGAATGCTATAGTTCTTACATAAAGCAGGGATATAAAATAGTTTCTATTCATCTTTCATCTAAAATGAGTGGTACATATCAATCCGCATGCATTGCAAAAGAAATGCTTGAAACAGAGGATATAATTGTAGTGGATGGCATGAATGTAACTTCCGGGTTAGGACTTCAGGTTATTAAGGCTGGCAAATTAAAGGAGGATGGACTTGGAATAAAAGAAATAGAAAGAAAAATAAAAGAAATTTCCCTACATATAAAAAGCACTCTTGCATTTAATAGCCTAGATAATCTTGTAAAGGGAGGCCGTCTTTCTAAAACAGCTGGAGTTATAGGCAACATTTTGGGAATAAAAATAATAGTTACAGTAGAAAATGGAGAAATGGCAGTAGTTGATAAGGTAAGAGGAAGTAAAAGAACTCTTAGAAATATGATAGAATATATTGACAAGCAGGGAATAAAAGAAGGAGAAATATCCATATTGCTTCATGCGGGAGAGTCAGATATATTAGAGGCATTAAGAACTCATCTGCAGGAAAAGAAAATAGAATTTATAGAATGTGAAGTGGGATGTACAGTGGGAGTACATTCAGGTTCCAGGGCTTGTGGGTTATTTTTTGCGGAAAATTATTAGAATGGAGCAGTAGGTCAAATTCTATCATCGGGCATATAAAAAAATATACTAATAGGGCTATTAGTTATTTTTTTATATGCCTTATATTTATGAATATTTTTGTAGGAACTGCGATAAAATATAAATAGGAAACGGGATAAAATACTCATAGGGAGAAAAAATTCAATTCTCCCTATGTTTTTTTAAGGATGAAGTGATTCTTAGGTTTAGGTGGAGTTTGCTTATGAGGAATGCTTTTCCTCATCTGAATCTTATTAACAGTATTCTTAGTGTCTTTAGCACTTAGAATAGGTTATCCTTTAGGGGAAGAACTCATCCAGGCGTGTAGCAGTGCTTATTCCCTGCTTTGAAGAAGTTGGGGGTGTTAGCTAATTACCGCCTTTAGGATAAATATTTTAGTGTTAGGAGGAATCAGAAGTGACTAAAGTTGGTATTAATGGCTTCGGTAGAATAGGTAGAAATGTATTTAAAGCACTAGTAAAGCACTATGCTGATGAACTGGAAGTTGTAGGTATTAATGATTTAACTGATGCAAAGACATTAGCTCATTTGTTAAAATATGATTCATTGTACGGAAAATTTCAGGGTACTTTAGATGCAAAGGAAGATTCAATAGTTGTAAATGGAAAAGAAGTGAAAATATTTGCAGAAAGAGATCCTAAAAATATAGATTGGAGTTCATTAGGTACAGAAATAGTTATAGAGTCCACAGGACTATTTACAGATGCTTCAAAGGCTAATGCACATATTGGAGGAAGTGTTAAAAAAGTTTTGATATCAGCTCCAGCTAAAAATGAGGATATTACCATAGTTATGGGGGTTAACGAAGAAACTTATGATTCTTCTAAACATAATATAATTTCAAATGCATCCTGTACTACGAATTGTCTTGCGCCTTTTGCAAAGGTACTCCATAGAGAATTCGGCATAGTGAAAGGGTTGATTACTACAGTTCATTCATATACAGGAGATCAGAGATTGCTTGATGCTCCACATAAAGATATGAGAAGGGCCAGAGCTGCAATAGAATCAATGGTGCCAACTACTACGGGAGCTGCAAAAGCAGTTGCATTAGTACTTCCAGAGCTAAAAGGCAAGCTAAATGGGTTTTCACTTAGAGTGCCTACTCCTACGGTGTCCTGTACAGATTTAGTTGCAGAACTCTCAAAGGATATTACTGTAGATGTGGTAAATGCAGCATTAAAAAAGGCTGCGGAAACTGATATGGAGGGTATACTTGGATATACCGAAGAACCTTTGGTATCCATAGACTATAGAGGTGATGAAAGATCATCTATAATAGATGCACTTTCAACTATGGCTATAGGTGGAAATATGATAAAAGTTATTGCCTGGTATGATAATGAATTCGGATATTCCACTCGACTGGCGGATTTGGCTAAATATGTTGCTGACAGACTATAATTATTACAAGGTTCCTGATCTTTAGTTTTTGCTATAAGACAGGAATTTTTTACTATAATATTTTATGGAACAGTTGTATAATGTTAAATAGAGTGTTTATAAAGGAGTTGAAAAGATAGATGATTTTTAATAAAAAGACAATTGAAGATATAGACGTAAAGGGGAAAAGGGTGCTGGTAAGATGTGACTTTAATGTACCTCTAAAGGATGGTAAAATTACAGATGAGAACAGGCTTATGGGGTCACTTCCTACTATAAAGTATTTAGTAGAAAATAGTGCAAAGGTTATACTGTGTTCACATCTTGGAAAGCCAAAGGGAGAACCAAAACCAGATATGTCATTGATCCCCGTTGCAAAGAGGCTTCCAGAACTTTTAGGAAAAGAAGTGATATTTGCAGCAGATGATAATGTAGTAGGCCAGAATGCTAAATCCGCAGTGAAAAATATGAAAGATGGCGATATAGTACTGCTGGAAAATACAAGGTATAGAATAGAAGAGACTAAAAATCAGGATAACTTTTCAAAAGAGTTAGCATCTCTTGGAGAAATTTTTGTAAATGATGCTTTTGGTACAGCCCACAGGGCACATTGTTCCACTGTAGGGGTTACGAAATTTTTACCTATAGCTGTATGTGGTTATCTAATACAGAAGGAACTTGAATTTTTGGGGAACGCAATAGAAAATCCATCTAGACCCTTTGTAGCTATACTCGGTGGCGTAAAGGTTTCCGATAAAATAAATGTAATAAATAATCTGCTGGAAAAAGTAGATATTTTGATAATTGGAGGAGGAATGAGTTATACCTTTGCAAGAGCTGAGGGGTGTACCATAGGAACTTCAGTGGTGGAAGAGGATAAAATAGAATATGCAAAGGAAATGATAGATAAGGCAAAGTCCAAGGGCATAAAATTATTACTGCCCATAGATAGAATAGTTGCAGATAAGTTCGATGCAAATGCAGAGCCTATATTAGAAGAAGATAGAAATATAAAAGATGGTTACATGGGAATGGATATTGGTCCTAAGACTGCCAAATTATATGCAGATACTATAAAGGGTGCTAAAACTGTAATTTGGAATGGACCTATGGGGGTATTTGAATTCGAAAGTTTTGCAAAAGGAACTTTTGCCGTGGCTAAAGCTATGGCTGAATCTGGTGCTGTCACTATTATAGGTGGAGGAGATAGTGCCGCAGCTATAAATCAGCTGGGTTTTGGAGATAAAATGAGTCATATATCTACAGGTGGAGGAGCTTCTCTTGAATTTTTGGGCGGAGAAGAATTGCCGGGAATATCAGCTCTAAATGATAAATAGAAACAAGGGGGAATTATTTATGAGGAGACCAATAATAGCTGGAAATTGGAAGATGAATAATAATATAGAGGAGTCGCTGAAGTTAATCCAGGAATTAAAGCCTTTGGTAAGTAATGCAAAGTGTGATGTAGTTTTATGTCCGCCTTATATTTGTCTGGATGTAGTGGTTAAAGCAGTAAGTGAAACTCATATAAAAGTTGGAGCACAAAATATGCATTATGAGGAAAGTGGTGCATATACTGGGGAAGTGTCTCCGGGAATGTTGAAATCGCTTAAAGTAGATTATGTAATAATAGGACACAGTGAAAGAAGACAATATTTTAATGAAACTGATGAAATAATTAATAAGAAGGTAAAAAAAGCCTTTGAATATGGTATAATTCCTATAGTTTGTTGTGGGGAAAGCTTACAGGAAAGAGAGGATGGCATAACAGAGGAAATTTTAGCAAGACAGATAAAACTGGATATTAAAGGTCTTCAAAAGGAACAGGTGGAAAAATTGGTCATAGCTTATGAGCCTATATGGGCTATAGGTACAGGTAAAACTGCTACGGACAAACAAGCTAATGATACAATAGCTTACATAAGAAGTGTAATTGAAAAAATGTATGGAATGCAAATGGCGGAAAGGGTAAGAATTCAATATGGCGGTTCTGTAAAGCCTGCTACAATTAAAGCACAGATGGAACAGCCTCATATAGACGGGGCATTGGTTGGGGGAGCCAGCTTAAAGTCAGCAGATTTTGCAGCCATAGTAAATTATTAAATTTTGGAGGAAAAGATGAAAAGAAAACCAGTAATGCTTATAATATTAGATGGTTTTGGAATTTCTAAGGAAGAAAAGGGAAATGCCATTAAGGCAGCATATAAACCTAATTTTGATAGATACTGTGAAAATTATCCCCATACTGAGCTTAGAGCCAGCGGTTTAAGTGTAGGATTACCTGAGGGTCAAATGGGTAATTCGGAAGTGGGACACTTAAATATAGGAGCAGGAAGAATAATATATCAGTCACTGACCAGGATTACAAAATCCATAAAAGAAGGAGATTTTTTTAAAAATACAGCTCTAAATAATGCACTAGATAATGCCATTAAGAATAATTCAGATCTCCACCTTTTAGGACTTTTATCACCAGGGGGAGTGCATTCTCATACAGAACATTTGAAGGGACTTCTGCAGCTTGCTAAACAGAGAGGGGTTAGCAGAGTGTATATCCATGCTTTTACAGATGGAAGGGATGTTCCCCCAAGTTCTGCCCATATTTATATAGATGACATGGAAAAGTATATAAAAGAAATTGGAGTAGGAAAAATAGCAACGGTGTCAGGCAGATATTATGCAATGGATAGGGATAAAAGATGGGAAAGAGTACAGATGGCATATAATGTACTGGTACATGGTAAAGGCCATAAGGCAAACAGTGCTGCAGAAGCAGTGAAAAATTCCTATGATAATGGAAAAACTGATGAATTTATAATTCCTACAGTAATTGAAGAAGATAACAGACCTGTGGCTACCATAAAGGATGGAGATTCTGTAATATTCTTTAATTTCAGGCCAGATAGAGCAAGACAACTTACAAGGGCACTAAATGATACCATATTTGAAGGGTTTCAAAGGAATAGATTAGATCTCCAATTTGTAACCATGACTGAATATGACTCCACCCTTGAAAATGTATATGTTGCATTTAAAAACCAAATTTATAAAAACACTTTAGGGGAATATGTAAGTAAAATGGGAAAAAACCAATTGAGGATAGCAGAAACAGAAAAATATGCCCATGTAACTTTTTTCTTTAATGGAGGAATTGAGACACCTAATAAAAATGAGGATAGAGAACTTATTCCTTCTCCAAAAGTTCCAACTTATGACTTAAAACCTGAAATGAGTGCCAGGGAGGTAACATTGAGAGTTTTAGAAAAATTGGATGAGGATAAATATGATCTTATAATATTGAATTTTGCCAATCCGGATATGGTAGGGCACACAGGAATATTTCAGGCTGCAAAGAAAGCTATAGAAGTGGTTGATGAGTGTTTGGGTAAAATTATAAATAAATTATTGGAGAAACATGGTACAGTATTTATAACTGCAGATCATGGGAATTCTGAACAGATGATAGATTATTCTACAGGAGATGCCATGACAGCCCATACAACAAACACAGTTCCATTTTTATATGTATCAAAAAATGCAGCTGAATTAAGGCAAGATGGAATATTAGCGGATATATCCCCCACTATACTCCAGATTATGGGACTTACCCAACCTAAAGAAATGACAGGTAAAAGTCTTATTCTAAAGGATGAAACTGAAAGTTAATTAACTTTTAAAATGCTATATAAAAATAAAGAACTGAAAGGAGTTGAAAAAGTCGTTATATTCTTTATAACGGCGAATGTTTATGAAAAATTATGTAGAAATAGTAGACGTAACAGCAAGACAAATTCTTGATTCCAGAGCAAATCCAACTGTGGAGGTGGAAGTAATATTGGAAGATGGCACTGAAGGCAGGGCAGCAGTACCTTCTGGCGCATCTACAGGGGCATTTGAGGCTGTGGAGTTAAGAGATGGAGACGGAGAAATGTATAAGGGAAAAGGGGTCTTAAAGGCTATAGATAATGTAAATAATTATATAGCAGAAGAACTTATCGGAATGAATGTATTTGACCAGGTTTTAATAGATAAAACCATGTTAGAACTTGATGGGACAAATAATAAGAGCAAACTGGGTGCCAATGCCACTTTAGGAGTGTCTCTTGCATGTGCAAGGGCTGCGGCTAAATATTTAGGCCTCAGCTTATATCAGTACATAGGAGGGGTAAATGCCAAGGTTCTCCCTGTTCCAATGATGAACATAGTAAATGGAGGAAAGCATGCGGATAATAACGTAGACCTCCAGGAATTTATGATAATGCCTCTGGGTGCTCCAAGTTTTACAGAAGCACTTAGAATGAGTTCTGAGGTTTATCATACATTAAAATCACTTTTAAAATCTAAAGGACAGGATACAGGTGTAGGCGACGAAGGAGGATTTGCTCCAAATTTAAATTCCAATGAGGAAGCAATACAAATAATAGTTGAGGCTATAGAAAAAGCTGGATATACTCCGGGAAAGGATATATTCATAGCTCTAGATCCTGCTTCTACGGAAATATATGAAGATGGAAAATACAATTTAAAAAGTGAAGGAAAAATTTTAAGTTCAGAAGAAATGGTGGATTATTATGTAAATCTTGTAAATAAATATCCTATAATATCCATAGAGGATGCCATGGCAGAAGAGGATTGGGAAGGATGGAGTATACTTACAGAAAAATTAGGTGATAAAATACAGCTGGTAGGTGATGATTTATTTGTTACCAACACAGAAAGGTTAAAAAAAGGTATAGATAAAAAGGTTGCAAATTCTATACTTATAAAATTGAATCAAATAGGAACCCTTACAGAAACATTAAATGCTATAGAAATGGCAGAAAGAGCAGGGTATACCGCAGTAGTATCACATAGATCTGGAGAGACAGAGGATACTACAATAGCTGATCTAGTTGTGGCAGTAAATGCAGGACAGATAAAAACTGGTGCACCGGCTAGAAGTGAAAGAGTAGCAAAATATAATCAGCTTCTCAGGATAGAGGAAGAACTGGGAGAAACAGCTGAGTACAGGGGATTAGAGACATTTTACAATATCAAGTAATTTTAGATAAGATTGAATTTTAAAGACTTATTTTTGCATGGGTCTTTAAAATTGCAATTGATGTATATATGTGCTACAATAAGATATCTGAGAATAAATAGTAATTAAAAGATATCTAGTGTGTATGTGAATTTATTTTAGGTTAATATTTCCTATGCAATGGCAGGAGGTGGAAATCCATGCACGTTTTTTTAATAATTGCACAATTGGTAATAGGAATTATGCTTATATCCTTTATATTAATGCAGCCAGGCAAAACTAATGGATTAAGTGGATTCATATCAGGAGGACCTGCTGAGAGTTTTTATTCAAAAAACAAATCCAGGACTTCGGAAGCAATGTTGGCCAAGGTAACTGTTGTATTAGCTGTAATATTTGCGATTATATGCGTAGTACAGAATATAGTAAAATAATTTAAATAGCAGTTTACATAAATAGAGTAGATTAATGCTCTATTTATTTTTTTAATATAGTGTTAATAATTTTTATAAAATATTTTACAATAGAGGTAATATATTGACTTATAACACGAACATAATATATGATTAGGATAAAATAAAAAATATTTGCATAATTATTGAATATTATTATCTTACTAATATCAAGATAATAAGAGGTGGTGAAGAAATGGATATAAAAGAAGCTATTATAGATTTTATTAAAGAACAGGCATATAAGCCTATGAATATAAAAGAGTTGGAAAGAGTATTTTCTATTAAAAAAACTGATACAAAAAAGTTCAAGAGGATATTAGATGAGATAGAGAGAGAAGGCTTTGTAGTTAAAACCCGTACCGATAGGTATGGTATACCTGATAGAATGGGTCTTGTGACAGGAAAATTTCAAGGACATCAAAAAGGCTATGGATTTGTAATACGGTATAATGAAGGAAAAGATATATTTGTGCCATCTTCTAGTTTGAATGGTGCTATGAATGGAGATAAAGTAGTAGTAAAGATAACTAAAGAGGGAGATACAGAAAAGAAATGTGAAGGAGAAATAATAAGGGTACTTGAGAGAGCAAATAACAAAGTTATAGGAACTTTTGAAAATAGCAGTAATTTTGGGTTTGTGGTACCGGAAGAAAAACGAATATATCAGGATATATTTATACCTAAGGATTGTAAAAAGCATGCAGAAACAGGTGATATTGTAATTGCAGAAATAACTGAATGGCCAGGCACAAGGAGAAATCCAGAGGGAAAAATAGTGGATATACTAGGTAAAAAGGGAGAAAAAGGTATAGATATACTAACTATAATAAAAAAGAATAACCTGCCGGAAGAATTTCCGCAAAAGGTTCAGTCTTATGCTGAACATATACCGGAAAAAATACCGGATGAAGAATATAAAAAAAGAATGGATTTAAGAGAAATGCTTACAGTTACAATAGATGGAGAAGATGCCAAGGATTTGGATGATGCAGTGTCTCTGGAAAAACTTCCTGATGGAAATTATTATTTAGGCGTTCACATAGCAGATGTATCTCATTATGTAAAAGAAAAAAATCCTCTGGATAAAGAGGCATTAAAGAGAGGAACTTCAGTTTATCTTATAGATAGAGTTATACCAATGCTGCCTAAAAAATTATCCAATGGAATTTGTAGTTTAAATCCTAATACGGATAGACTAACTTTAAGCTGTTTTATGAAGATAGATCAAAATGGGAAAGTTATAGAACATAATATTGTAGAAAGTATAATAAAAAGTAATGAAAGAATGACTTATACAGATGTAACTAAGATACTTCAGGAAGATAAGGAAACTATAGAAAAATATGATTATCTGGTAGATACATTTAAACTTATGGAAGAGCTATGCAGAATTTTGAATAAGAGGCGAATGACACGAGGAGCCATAGATTTTGACTTCGAGGAGTGTAAGATAACTCTTAATGAATTAGGGGTACCTATAAAAGTTGAACCCTATGAAAGGGGAATATCAAATAGAATAATAGAAGAATTTATGCTTGTGTGCAATGAAACTATAGCAGAGCACATGTTTTGGGCTAATGTACCCTTTGTATTTAGAGTACATGAAGATCCTGATGAGGAAAAATTAACACATTTCAATGAGTTCATCCATAATTTAGGGTATGTTGTAAGGTGGGGAAAAGATGTCCATCCAAAAACCCTTCAGGATATAATAGAAAAGGTAAAAGGGAAAAAAGAAGAAACCGTGGTAAGTACACTAATGCTTCGTTCTATGAAGCAGGCTAGGTATTCTCCGGAGTGTATAGGCCATTTTGGGCTGGCAGCCAAGTATTATTGCCATTTTACATCGCCTATAAGGAGATATCCTGATTTAATTATACACAGGATAATCAAGGAATTTATAAATGGGCAGTTAACTGATAATAGAATAACTAGATTAATTAAAGAAGTAGATTATGCAGCAAGACAATCTTCTGATATGGAAAGATTAGCTCAGGAAGCAGAAAGAGAAGTAGATGATCTGAAAAAAGCAGAATATATGAGTAAGAGAATAGGAGAAGAATTTGATGGCATAATATCTTCAGTGACTAATTTTGGAATGTTTGTAGAAATTCCAAATACAATAGAGGGATTGGTTCATATAAGTACTTTAGAAGACGATTATTATGTATATGATGAAAAACATTTAAGCCTTATAGGGGAAAGAACCAGGAATATTTATAAGCTAGGTGATGAAATAAAAATTTATGTGTCAAGGGTTGACACAGATGCCCATGAGATATATTTTGAAGTAGTAAAAGAAAATCATAATGGAGAAGATGAAGTGTAGGTAAAATAGTTTATGCAAATGGGAAGGGGTGATGAAGTGTGGCGGTTAAAAATAAATCCAATAATAAAACTCTTGCAGAGAATAGAAAGGCAAGACATGATTATTTTATTGAAGAGTCAATGGAAGCAGGAATACAACTAGTTGGAACTGAAGTTAAATCTATAAGGGCTGGTAAGTCCAATTTAAAAGATAGTTATGGTGAAATAAGAGATGGAGAAATATTTATACGTAATATGCACATAAGTCCCTATGAAAAGGGGAACATTTTTAATAAAGATCCTTTAAGAGATAGAAAGTTACTGCTCCATAAGAAGGAAATAGCCAGACTGCTTGGATATACTGCCCAGCAGGGATATACTATTGTGCCATTATCTCTTTATCTTAAAAATGGCAGGGTAAAAGTGAATTTAGCAGTGGCCAAAGGAAAAAAGAATTATGATAAAAGGGATGCCATGTTGGAAAAGGCTGCTAAGAGAGATATTGAGAGGCAGATGAAGGAGAAATTCAGGTAATTACATAGAACAATTTACCTATAAAAGCGGATAAAATGTGAGAAGATTTGATTTTTACAATCTTCTCATATTTTTTCTAAAGGTTTATACTATTATTCAAGTCCCATATAAAGGCTTTTATTGCCGCTGTCATCCATTTATTTTTGTGATAAAGTATTTGTGTCATCATGTTAAAATCACATCCAACTAACTCTAATTCTATTAGATGTTTCTCATCTAATTCTTTTCTCACAGTCATAGCAGGTAATAGAGTAATTCCAAGGTTACTCATAGTAAAAGTTTTAATGGCCTCAATGCTTCCTACCTCTAAAGATAAATGTGGTTTTAAGCCTGCTTTATGAAACATCTTTTCAAAAACATTTCTATAGCTGCACCCTCTTTCTGTAAGAATTAGGGGTTCATCTGCAATATCTTCTATGGTTAGTTTGTTTTTGTGTGACAATTTATTTAATGGCGAAGCCAAAATTACCATAGGTTCATTATAAGACATACATAAGATTAAATCTGGATCAATAATTGGTTCATCTAATATAAATATTAGGTCTACCATGTTATTTTTGAGCATGTTTCTTAAATCGGAGCAGATACCTAATTTGATTATGATTTCAACATTGGGGTACTTTTTATGGTAATTTCTAAGTAATTGAGGAAGCCTTATTGTACAAAGTGATTCAACAATACCAATTCTTAAAGTACCCGTTGGGGTATTTGCATCGCTTACTGCTTCTTTAGCTTCATTTGCAAGTCTTACTATATTTTCTGCGTATTCAAGTAAAATACAGCCTTTTGGAGTTAGTTTCATACTACGTCCGATTCTTTCAAATAGCTTTATTCCAAGTTCCTGTTCCAGGAGTTGAATTTGAGTTGTAATTGTAGATTGAGCATATCCAAGCTCCTCGGCTGCCTTAGAATAACTTTTTAAATGGTTAATTTTACAGAATGTTATTAAATTTCTAAGTTCCATGTTACTTCCTCTCTTTACTTCAATAAAACTGAATTATAATTTCAAATAATTCAATTTTATTAATAATTAATCTTATGCTAATATAACATTAGTAAAAATTCAAGAAATTTTTAGAGAAAGTGGGATAAATATGAGTAAAGATAAAGATATCGGAATCATTACACTTTGTGGGCTTATAGTTGGGCCTATTTTAGGGTCAGGCATAGTGCTGCTGCCGCCTATGGCCTATGGAATTATTGGCAAGTGGTCTGTATTTGCGTGGATTATCATAATGATACTGGGGATTATATTTGCATATGTTTTTATATTTTTAACTCTGAACAGTCCGGGAAATGAGGGAGTCGCAATTGCAGTAGGCAGTGTACTAGGAGATTTCTGGCGTGAACTTGCCCAAAATTTTCTCACAGCTGCCGTTTGTTTCGGACCAGTGGCAGTTTTAATTACTGCCTCAGGTTTTTTAAAAAGTTTTAGGCTTTTTTCAGATATAAATGTTGAAGTAATTGCTTTTGTAATAGAGATCATTTGTGCTGCTGTAATTATTTCAGGTATTAAAACTTTGGGACAGGTTACTCTACTGTTAACAGGATTTACTGCAATATTATTATTATGTGGAAGTGTTTATACTCTGCTTTTTGCATCTAATATACATTTACCTGGAACCTTATTTCCCTTATCTAAATTTGGATATACACTTTTGCTTTTATTCTGGGCTATAGTGGGCTGGGAAGTTATTGGCAACTATATTGAAGATATAAAAAATCCCCCAAAAACGCTTATGAAGGCTATGACAATAAGCCTCGTAATTATTGTAGGATTATATATGGTTGTTGCACTTTCCATACAAAGTATAGTAAATGGTACACATGATATCATAGCAATTATGACTCCTTTATTTGGTGTATTTGCCTTGCCTGTAATAGGAATTATTGCAATGGGGCTTTGTATATCCACATATCTTATGATAGTGGGAGCAGTTTCGAGAATGAGTGCCGCACGTGCAGCAAGTGGTAGATTGCCGGTTTATCTTTCAAAATTAAATAGAAATGAAAGTCCATCTAATGCTGTTATAACTTTTGTTATTATACACTCCTTGGTGTTGCTTCTCACTGGGGCAGGAATTTTAAATCTTGATAGTATTGTAACCTGTGCAAATGTATTTTTTCTCTCTAATGCAATAATTGGGTTATTTGCTGGTTTTCGGCTGCTTCACAATATGAAGCTAAAGACTGCAATTATTATACTCATTATGGCTTTTACTTTACTCTTGTTTAAGGCAAATCTCTGGAGTCTTTTACTTTTAATTATGGTTATCCTCCTATCCCTATATAACAGTAAGAAGTTGGGTATAATTAGTATTCTTAAAAAAACTGTATTGTAAAAATACTAAATAATACTAATATAATTAATAAAATTATACTTGCAAAATTAAAAAATAATAAAATTATAGGCATAAAATTGAGAAATGATGAAAGTCAATTGAATATTAGACTTCTTCTAGAATTTATATATGCATGTAATTTTGCAATTATCAATGAAAACACATTATAAATAATAAATTAATAAAAATTTCAGTATAACTATAGATAATTTGCACAAAAATTAGTATTATATAAATAGTTTCTTTTAAGGGCCTTTAAAAAACTTATATAATAATTTATTTTAATTTATTTTTTAATTTATTTTTCAGGAGGTATATTTTATGAGTGGAGTAAATGGAGCAGATACTGTATTTGTAATTATGAGTACAGTTCTGGTAATGATTATGACTCCGGGATTAGCTTTATTTTACGGAGGCATGGTTAGGGGTAAGAATACGTTAAATAGTACACTTCATAGTTATTCAGCCCTGGCAATAGTATCTATTCAATGGATACTTATTGGTTATACGTTATGTTTTGGAAGAGATATTGGCGGGTTAATAGGTGGTCTCAATTTTGCAGGTCTAAAAGGGGTTGGAATTACACCTAATGCAGCTTATTCAAGTACAATTCCACAGCAGGCATTTATGATATTTCAGCTTATGTTTGCAATAATAACTTCAGCAGTTATATCAGGTTCTATTGCGGAGAGAATGAAGTTTATGCACTGGGTTGTGTTTCTTCTGCTTTGGACAACATTAGTGTATGATCCTATTGCTCATTGGGTATGGGGTGCAGGAGGTTGGTTAAGAACTCTAGGTGCCTTGGATTTTGCAGGAGGCAATGTAGTTGAAATAAGTTCAGGTATATCCGGGCTTGTTGCGGCATTGATGCTGGGAAAGAGAAAGAATGTAGGTAAGCCAAGCAGTCTTCCTTTAACTTGTTTAGGAGCTGGATTACTTTGGTTTGGATGGTATGGATTTAATGCAGGCAGTGCACTTGGTGTAAACGGTGTAGCACTAAATGCTTTTATTACTACCAATACTTCTGCTGCAACTTCTGTTGTAAGCTGGAGTATTTGTGAATATATATATAGAAAGAAGGTAACTTCTCTTGGCGTTGTCAGCGGCATAGTTGCAGGTCTTGTAGCTATAACTCCAGCAGCGGGTTTTGTAAGTCCTATGGCTTCAATAATTGTTGGTTTAGTTGCAGGAACTGTATGTTATATAGCTATTACATTTGTTAAAGCTAAATTTGGATATGATGATGCTCTGGATGTTTTTGGATGTCACGGTATAGGCGGAATATGGGGAGGAATTGCTACAGGAATATTTGCCTGGAAGGCAGTAAATCCAGCTGGTGCAAATGGATTAATACATGGAAATCCAAAGCTTATAGGTATTCAGCTTATAGCTATTTTGGCCAGTATAGCATATTCAGCAATAGGTACATTTGTAGTTATTAAAATAATTAGTGTGGTAGGCAGTATAAGGACAAGCGAAAGAAACGAGCAGACAGGTCTTGATGTTACGGAGCATGGAGAAGAAGCTTACGGAGGACTGGGAATATAATCAAGATCACTTAAATATAGAAATATAGTTGAAAAGTTTTTATAAAATAGTATAAAATCTATATATAGAATATAAATATATATTTTAGCTCATTTCCCATTTTAAATTAGGAATATTAATAAGTTTAGAACTTGCTTAAGTTACTGTAATGGAAAGGACTAACTTTTCAGGAATTGCATATCTTAAATATATACAAATATTTAAAATCATGAAAGAAACTAAAATATATATTTAATAAGGGAGGTAAAACAATGGCTGATAAACTTACAAAGGTAGATATTATTACTTCTAAAGCTAAATTAGACGAATTGAAAGAAGCATTAAACGAAATTGGAATTGCAGGTATGACTGTTACAAATGTTTTAGGATGTGGGGTACAAAAGGGCCATAAAGAGTATTATCGAGGATTAACTATGGATATTAATCTGCTGCCAAAAGTAAAGGTAGAAGTGGTGGTTTGTGAAGTACCTGTGGAATTGGTTGTTGAAACTGCTAAAAAAATTCTTCATACAGGAGAAATGGGTGATGGAAAAATATTTGTTTATAATGTAGAAAATGTCATACGCATAAGCACTGGCGATGAAGGCAGGGCAGCTTTACAATATAGTGAATCTTAAAACAATTTAAAAACATTAGCAATTATATAAGAGATTATACTATATATAAAAATTTGGTATATACTATTATAAGGCATCTTAAAAAAAATAAAATTATTTTAATAGCAAAAGAGAATTTGAGGTACTGAAATATAGTATCTCTTTTTTCTTTTTGTGTTTATATAAAAATAATTTTGTGTTACAAAATATGGTAGGCCTATAAAAGTCCTTTTTAGATTGTACATAAACTTTTATTAATATAAAATTGTTAGTAGAAGCAATAGGAGGAGATGAAAAATATGAGATTTAAAGGTTTATGGAATATTTGTGAAGTAAAGGTCATAAATGGAGATTATTTCAATCTAGAAGTAGAATCTTTTGTTAGAATTCATGATGGTGGAAAGGGAGAGTTTAAATTTGGCCTGAATACAGGTGATTTGACGGGAAAAGTTGTATACCAAGGCAGTACTGAAAAATTTATATTCAAATGGCTGGGCATGGATAAACTCAAAATACTAAATGGCAGTGCATGGATTGAAATTGTAGAAGAGGATTTTATAGAAGGGGAAGTTACATCTTATGATGGAAATCAATGGAGGATTAAAGCTAAAAAAAATAAATTCGTATAAGTTATGTTAAGTTGCGTTGTGTTAAATTATGTTATGTTAAGTTGTGTTATGTTATGATAAGTTATAAAATGGCATTTATGCAATTATTTTTTTGATTTATAAAATGAAATTTGATGGTATTTATTTAATTTCAATAATTTTAAATTTTTTTAATAATTAAGAAGGAAATAATAAAATATTGTAGAATGTATAAAATGAAATATTTAAACTACTTGATAACAAATTATTAAGGAGGATGTGTAAAATGAAACTTTTAAAGGAAAAATTGTTAAGAAAAAGTATGAAAATGTTGGGTAATGTATCTTTAGTTTTAGCAGCAGTAGTTTTAGTTGTAACATCGAGTGGTGGATATTATCAGCCCAAATGCCCTGAGAAACTTTTAAAATAGTAATTTAGGTTTTTTATGAATGTTGTAGGTAAAAACATAGAAATATTAACTTACAACATTTGTAAAAAACCTTGAGAGCAAAGGAGGAGGTTTATGGAGAGTATAAGAGAAATTGTATTCGATACTATAGAAATATTACTCATTTTGGGGATTTTTGAAGCATTATGTGACAAAAAGACATTTGTAATAGAAAATAAAATTAGAACGGGAGTAGTTTACATATTGTTTGTTTCTGTAACTTATTGGAGCACATTTCATATGACCATGCCTTATCATACACCGGTTCTTATAGTGTTTGATATTTTATTACTGGCCTATGTTATGAAAATAAGGATTTTTGATTCTATGGTTATAATTTGCTTATTTTTTACAATACTTTTTATTACGGAAAACTTTATTGAAGTTATTCAAATGATTATATTTGGAATAAACTTAGAGCAAAATTTTTTAGGGAGATATTTTTGGATTGGTGCAATAACTTCTAAAACACTGCAAATAATTATTGTAGCTATGATTTTTGAATTTAATTCCTATTTTGTTAAACTTAAATTGTTTGAAAAAGAAGGAAGGATTTTTGCAAATTTAATAATTGAATTAGGTATATTTAGTATCTTTATGTTTTGTGTTAACTTTAGTGTTTTTAATATAAAAAATATTCAAACCTACAATATTTTTATTTTTACTTTGTATTTTATATTTTTAATAGTGAAGTTCAGAACCTTAAGAGAAAAAGAAATGCTTGTAAATATAAATATAAATTACAAAGTGCAAAAACATCAAATTAAAAATATGGAGGAGATAATCAGTATAATCAGGCAGGAAAAACATGATTTTGCCAACCATATTAATGTTATACAGGGACTATGTTTGTTAAACAAGCCTAACACTGTAGAGAGAATAAATAATTATGTACTGAGAATTTCAGATACAATACATTCTTCTTTTAGATATTTGGATACAGGAAACGACTATATAGACGGCATGCTATCTATAAAAAACAACTATGCAATAAAAAATAATATAGATTTTAAAGTAATAATTGATGAACCCTTTAGTTTAATAAAAATTAGAGAAGATGAATTAATAAGTATTATAAGTAACCTTGTAGACAATGCTTTTGAAGCATTTCGGATTAAAGCAGACATTGAAAATAAGGAAATATGTGTTAATACTTTTGAAGAAGATATGAACTTTTGTATTGAAATAGTTGATAATGGGGATGGCGTTCCTGAAGATATAAAGAAAAAGATTTTTGACAAAGGTTTTTCTACAAAAACAGAACAAAAAGGTGGACATGGCTTTGGATTATATATTACTAAACAATTAATTGAAAAAAATAATGGCAGTATATTTTTAGAAAGCACTCCAGAGAGAACTAAATTTCTAGTAAAGTTTAAAGTGGAAGGTGTACATAAATGAATAAATTTATAGGCCGATTAGTGAAAAAAATTTCCGAAACAAATCCAGAATTCTCAGATCTAGAATTAAAAAAAATAGCATATGGATTGGAATGTATTTTGGATGAAATTACAAAAATTATTCCTTATTTTATTATCTTTTGGCTATTTTCACTTCAGCAATATTATATAGTTATTCTTATATTTTTTTGCCCCATTAGGTTATTTACCGGGGGCTATCATGCAAAAACCTATTGGGGATGTTTTTTTATTACATTTATCACATTTTTAGTTATGATTGTTATGGGCAAGTATATTTTAATTAATACTATTATTTCAATAGTATTATTGATTATTTCCTTTATATTTGTTTGTATTTTTTCTCCTGTGGACAACGTTAACAAGAGAATAAAAAGTAAGCAGTGGAGAATGAAGCTTAAATATATTTCTATAATAATTACCTTTTGTTTAAGTATAGTATGTTATTTGCTGCCAGATAGATTTTTAAGCACTGCTGTAATATCCATTATCTTTGCAGTAATGCTCATGATGGTTGGTTGGGTAATCAATTTAAAAACAGCTTAAAATATTATTATGAAATTAAAGAAGCTGGGGTTATTTCACATAATACAGCAAGTTACTCTCATAATAGGTTATTATTAAAAGAGATCTATTTAGGTATTATGCGAAATAAACTGGCATATTGATTAGCGTATAAAATTAGTAATTGCTGCCGGTTCCCTTTCTGGTAGTTGAATTCCTGCTTTTTTACCCGCCTCTATAGATTTTAAAAGCCATGCCATATTTTTACCTAAGGTTCTCATTGTCTGCATTCCTTCTAAGTCCTGTTTTACTTCTTCAGGAGTGTTTCCGTGAACCATATTCCAATATTGAGAGGATACAATAGGCATATTTGAAATAGTAAAATATTTATTTAACTGTTCAAAAGCTGCTGTTGCACCGCCCCTTCGACAACTTACAATTGCAGCACCGGGTTTATATTGAAAACAATTTCCCGCATAGAAGAATCTATCTAAAAAAGATGTTATCAGACCAGAAGCTGCTGCATAATGTACAGGAGAACCAAAAATAAAACCATGGGCTTCTTTGGCCTTATCCAAAGCAATATTTACAGTATCATTGTTAAATACACATTTGCCGGAGTTAGTTTTAGAGCAGTTATTACAGGCTGTACAACCGATAATAGGTTTATTACCAATGTGAAAAATTTCTGTCTCGATGTTTTCTTTTTCTAATTCCTTTGATATTTCACATAAAGCAGTATAAGTACATCCTTTAGCTTTGGGACTTCCATTAATAAGTAATACTTTCATCCATTTGTGGCAAGTATACTCCCATTCATAAAAATCGGGGAGGAATTGCCCATTGTCATAGACAACTCTTTACTTACCACTTTTCACCTCACTTTCCTTTTAACATTATTTTTTACTAAAATATATTATACAGCTATAATAACATATAATTAATAATATAGTTTATTTTACTGACTTTTTGTTTTTATCCGAACGCTACCATTGCTAACACCCCCATCGCACTCTGTGAAAGCGATTCACACAAAATTAAAAATTTTGGGTTCTCTGCTTTTCTATCAAAGTGAGGGATAAGAGGTGCTACGCGCCTGGATAAGTTCTTCTCCTAAAGGATAACGTATTCTAAGTGATAAAGACACTAAGAATACTGTTAATAAGGTTCAGATGGAGAAAAGTGTTTTTCATAAGCAAACTCCACCTGAACCTAAGAATCACTTGATAGTATCCAGTATGTAGGTATTATTAGCTATTAGTATATTTAAATCATATAAATATTTTTCAATAAAATGGACAAATAGTAAATTATTTGATATAATGTAATGGGATATATATTTTAGAGGAGAGTTGTTATGGAAAATAAAAGAACAGTGGAGCTTGTTCTAGGACTTATTGGAGGTATTTTAGGAATTATAGCGGGTATATATGCAATGAATATCGGGGGATTGGCGTCTGTATTTCAGGTTGACAAAGCGGTTACAGTAAATAATTTTGGAATAGGTGCAATATTGTTATCCATAGTAGGTATTATTGGAGCTGTATTGGTTAAAAGCAAAGGTAAACTTGGAGGAATATTTATGATTATTGCAGCCTTAGGTGGATTACTGTGTATAACTTATTTTTATATTCCATCTGGCATACTTCTGGTGATTCCTGGGTTGATGGGTATTATTAAGAAAGACGAAAGCAAACCCAAAGCTGCTGTGTAATATTGTTGTTTTAACGAATAGAGACTCCAACTTAATTTTAAGTTGGAGTTATTTTTGTGGCTTTATTAGACTAATTTAGATTAATATGTATAAAAACCCCTTTTTTCTAGTATAGTTTATACTAATTTCGAAAGGAGGTGTTTTTTTTATGTCCAAAGTTGAAGCTATATTGAGAGAAATAGAAATATTAAGAATGGAACTAGGAGATGCAATTAGAGAAAAGAAAAATTTACTTGATCCGCATATAATTAAAGAAAGTCAAAAGCTGGATCTAATTTTAAATGAGTATAACAAAATGCTCAAGAAAAAAATAAGTAAATTGGACAAGTGAGAAAAAAGGGAGGCTCTGGCCTCTCTTATATTTCTAAGGATTTAATCTTAATTTTTTATTAATATCGAAAATATAAGAAGTAAGACTTTCTCTTAAATCTTTACGTTTTAAAGCATATTCTATGTTAGCTTGAATGAACCCTAACTTATCACCGATATCGTACCTTTTGCCTTGGAAGGAGTAGGCATATATTGCTTCTTGTTTCAGTAATTCTTTTAATGCATCTGTAAGTTGAATTTCATTACCTTTCCCGGGCTTAGTTCTTTCCAGTATTTCAAATATTTCTGGAGTTATTATATATCTGCCTAAAATGGCAATATTGGATGGAGATTCTTCCTTTTTAGGTTTTTCTATCATAGTTTTTATCTTGTGAATACCATCTTCAATTTCTATGCCATCAATAATTCCGTATTTTGATACATCCTTTTTGTTAACAGGCTGTACTCCTATAATTGAAGTATTATATTTATCATAACAGTTAATCAATTGTTTTAAACAAGGTACTTCACTATCTACTATATCATCTCCTAATATGACAGCAAATGCTTCGTTACCTACAAAAGCTTTGGCAAGACTTATAGCATGACCTAATCCTTTGGGCTCTTTTTGACGTACATAATATATATTCACCATATTACTTATATTTTGAATCAATTCTAATAATTTATCCTTATGGTTAGTTTTTAGTTCATCTTCAAGTTCCACAGACTTGTCAAAATGATCTTCAATAGATTTTTTATTTTTACCTAGAATTATTAATATTTCTTGGATGCCGGAATCAATGGCTTCTTCTACTACATATTGAATTGTGGGCTTATCTACTATTGGTAACATTTCCTTGGGTTGTGCCTTTGTAGCAGGTAAAAATCTTGTACCTAAACCAGCAGCCGGAATTACTGCTTTTTTTATACTCATAATATTTACCACCTTTTTTAATAAAGTTTATTTAAAATCAAAATCTCAATTTATTTTTTATTTAATATTTTATTTCTAATCTTTATATAAAATTATAACTACTCTTTGTTGTGTAAATATCAAAAGTTTATGTGAAATTTATGTGATTATAATTAAGTCTAGATAGTAATTTTATAGTATAGCTTAAGTTGATTCTTGATAGTGAACAAATTTTTTTAATATATCTGAATTATCTGTAAAAAAATTATTTAATGTTTCAATCTTTGTTAATGCATCTGGAGTTATATTATGTTCCATAAGTTCAACATTTATTAGAATATCTTTTTGTACTCCTATTATATTTAAAAATTGTTCAATTATAATGTGGCGATTTAAAAGAAATTTTCCTATAGTTATTCCTTCTTCTGTAAGTTGTATAATTCCATATTTTTCATAGTTAATAAATCCGGATTTTGTTAATTTTTGAACCATTTTAGTTGCAGAAGAGGCTTTTACATTTAATAATTCTGACAGATTGTTTATACGGGCATAGCCTTCTTTCAAATGACATCTGTAAATCATTTCAAGATAATCTTCCATACTGTGTGTTAAGTTTTTTTTTGCTTTTTCTAAGATTTCATATCCTCTAACGGTATGAAAAGATTGATTATTGTTCATAAACAACACTTCCTAAATAAAAATAAACTTGATTTTCTTTTAAAGGTATATGTTTTAAAGGTATGTATAATTACTTTTATCCGAATGCTACCATTGCTAACACCCCCATCTTCTTCAAAGTGTGGGATAAGCACTGCTATGCACCTGGATAAGTTCTTCTAAGGTTCAGATGGAGAAAAGTATTTCTTATAAGCAAACTCCACCTGAACCTAAGAATCACTTGATATAGTTTGCATTCATATGGTCTACTTTAGATAATTTATCCAGGGCCGCAGCAGTGGTTATTTAACATTTTCAAGAAGCTGGTATCAGTAATGTTAGTTTTTTAATAAAATAAGAAAGTACAAGTTATACCTGTACTTTTTTCATGGTATTATATTATTTAATATAAACCTAAAAGTTTTGTTATAGAGGTAGTGATAAAACAAACTACAATTGCAATTCCTGTAGGAATCACTGCAGAAAGTATTGTCCATTTCAAACTACCTGATTCTTTCTTTATTGTTAAAAGAGTAGTGGCACAAGGCCAGTGCAGTAGACAGAAAAGCATTGAATTTAAGGCAGTAAGGTAAGTCCACCCATGGGCAAGGAGTATTTTTCTAAGGGAATCAATACTATTAAATTCAATCATTGATCCTGTAGAAAGATAAGACATAAGTAGTATTGGAAGGACTATTTCGTTAGCAGGTATACCAAGTATAAATGCCATGAGGATAAACCCGTCCAGGCCAATGAGTCTTGCAAAAGGGTCAAGAAAAGCTGCTATGTGACCAATAACGCTTAAATTTCCTATATAAGTATTGCCAAGAATCCATGTAATTGCTCCTGCAGGAGCAGCTATTGTAATAGCTCTACCAAGTACAAATATGGTTCTATCAATTATTGAAGTATATAATACTCTTCCTACTTGTGGTATTCTATAAGGCGGAAGTTCAAGAGTAAAGCTTGACGGATATCCTTTTAATAGAGTTTTAGATAATATACGAGAAGTTAATAAAGTTATAATAACTCCAAGTATAACCATACATGTAACAGCTAAGGCAGGAAGAAAGTTAAAAAAATGACCATTTGATGTAGTGAGCAGAAATACTGAAGAAATTGCAATTAATGTAGGAAATCTTCCGTTACAAGGCATAAAGTTGTTTGTCAATATTGCAATAAGTCTTTCTCTTGGCGATTCAATAATTCTACAGCCAATAATTCCTGCGGCATTACATCCAAGCCCCATACACATACTTAAACACTGCTTGCCGTGGGCACATGCTTTTTTAAATAGATGGTCAAGGTTAAAAGCAACTCTTGGCAAATATCCCAGATCTTCAAGTAGTGTAAATAGAGGAAAAAATATTGCCATAGGTGGAAGCATTACTGAAACTACCCAGGCCAGTGTTCTGTATAGACCGAGAACTAATATTCCATGGATCCAGCCAGGAGCATTCAACTGTGTAAACCAAACTGTAAGTTTGTCTTCAAAACCAAATAATATATTTGATAATATTTGAGACGGTATGTTTGCACCTACAATTGTCAGCCATAACACAACTGCCAGTATTGCTATCATAATTGGTATACCAAAAATTCTTGAAGTAATATAATCATCTATTATTCTGTCTCTGTTGATTCCATTTTTATTAATTTCCACATAGTTATTTATAATTTCTTCTGCATTTTTGTATATTGTATAAGTTATATCATCTCTAATTTGCTTTGTATCGTAGTCTTTTTTTATACTGTCCGTTGTTTTTATAAGTGTTTCTAGATCCTGTTGTTTAATACTTTTAAAGAGAGTATTCATAATTCCTTTATCTCCATCAATAAGTCTTAATGAAAGCCATCTGGAGTTTAAAGTCTTTATTTTTTCTTTTACCGTAGGTTCTAATTTTTCAATTATTTTTTCTATAGTATCAGGGTAAATTATTTTTTTAGGATTGGGAGTTATTTTTTTTGAAGCTACTTTAAATATAATTTCCTTAAGTTCATCTATTCCCAATCCGTTCCTTGCTGCTGTTAATACTACTGGTATTCCCAGGGCTTTTCCTATATCTTTTCCGTGAATATTAATTTTTTTCTTTTTAGCTTCATCAATGAGATTAATACATAAAATAACATTGTCTGTAAGTTCCATGACTTGATATACTAAGTTTAAATTTCGTTCAAGGCAGGTAGCATCAGTAACAACAATAACTGCATCAGGATGTCCAAAGCAAATGAAATTTCTTGCTATTTCTTCTTCTACAGATGAGGCGAAAAGAGAATAAGTCCCCGGCAAATCAACAAGTATATATTCTTTATCCTTAACTTTAAAATTACCTCTTGCGTTACTCACTGTTTTACCCGGCCAGTTGCCAGTATGTTGTCTTAGTCCAGTTAGTGAGTTGAATACAGTACTTTTTCCTGTATTGGGGTTTCCTGCTAATGCAAAAACATATTGACCCTCTTTTTTGTCTACTTTATACATTTCTGTTAAAGTATCAAGCCCTGTTGACTGATAAGTAAGCCCCATTATTGACCTCCCAATAAACATTGATAAATTGTTTGTTTAAGACACATGTATTAAAAAGGCCTCATCTCGCCTTAATGCAATCATTGTTCCTCTAATATTATATATAGTAGGATCTCCGCAAGGACCTCTACGAATTACTTCAACCTCGGTGCCTCTTGTAAGGCCTATGGCAAGCATTCTCTCTCTTAATAATCCTTCAGCTGTAAGATTTTCGACTTTTACAAGTTTACCCATATCAACATTGCTAAGTTTTTGCATAAACATACCTCCTTTTTTAATCATAACACCAGGTAGCCTATTATGTGTGTAAGCTACCCGTTGAAGTTCATCTATTATTTATGGTTAGTTAGCTGCGTTCAATAGAGTTGTACGTGACTAACTTTTTTACTAGTAATAACTTATGCCAATGTGGCCTTATAGGTGAGAAAAATATTATATATTTAAAATATTTATAATGCAATTTAATTAGTGTATAACTTGTTTTATTCCTATTAGTATCAGAATTATACCCGCTATTATATTTGCTTTGTCTTGGAAATTCCATCTGTTAAAAAATTCAGCAGCATAATTTCCAAGTAGAAGAACTAAAAAACTTATTAACGAAGAAAATAAGCCTATAAATACTGGATTTAAGCCCATTATACCTATGCTCAGGCTTCCACCTATATTATTCAGGGATAGAGCAACTCCAAGAATGGTTGCTTCTTTAAAGTCAATATCTTTGGAGTTATTAGCATCAGCTTTTTCTGGCTCATTTAAAATGTTAACAAAGTTTGTATGTTGCATTTTATTGAAAATTACTTTTTTGTTATATGCTTTTTTTATATAGGGCTCCAATATAATCCATAGGCCCATACCTACTAATAATAGTAAGCTTAATATAGAAGATATTTGCTTATTTAGGTATTTTGGTAGAATGGACCCTGAAAAGGCTGAAGCAGATGAGATAAAGAAGGTTATAATTGAAATCCATAAGTTTTTTGCAAGAGATATTTTTATATTTCTGATACTATATACTATCCTAACGCTTATATTATCGATGTTATTTGCAAGGGCTATTGAAATCATATAGAGTAAATGCATCTGTTTTCTCCTATAAAATGCTGTATGGTTTTATTATATGGACTTACTCTGAATCCGTTACAGTACAGTAATATAAAGATATTTAATGATCAAGTGATTCTTAGGTTCAGGTGGAGTTTACTATAGAGAAATACTTATCTACATCTGAACCTTTAGAAGAACTTATCCAGGCGCGTAGCACCTCTTATCTCCCACTTTGATAGAAAAGCAGAGAACCAAAATTTTTAATTTTGTGTGAATCGCCTTCACAGAGTGCGATGGGAGCATTAGCAATGGTAGCGTTCGGATAAATTTACATATTGTATAAAAGTTAGAGTGAACACAAATAGAGCACTGCTTCATAATATGTTACAAAATACAAATATTTTATATAGAATTTGTTGTACTAATCAACTAAAAGAGTTAAAGAAAATTAACATTAAACTGTTTTTTAATATAAAACTAAGGAGAAGATAGTAATGTCAAAACAAGTTTATAAATTAAAGTCTGACAAGGCAGATATGAGGGACAGAATATATTATGCTAAATCTATAAAGCAATCTTCAAATTTACCCCCAAAAATAGATTTCAGATCTAAATGTTCACCAATAGTTGACCAGGGACAATTAGGTTCCTGTACTGCTAATGCCATAGCTTCAGGTTTAGGTGAATATTTGCAGAATGTAAAATTAAATAAGGTTACACCTCTTAGCCGACTGTATTTATATTGGTGGGAGCGTTTTGTGGAAGGAAGTGTGGATGAAGATAGCGGAGCTGAAATTAGAGATGGCATGAAAATTTTACAGCAACTTGGTTGTTCACCGGAACTTGACTGCCCTTATGACATTAATGAGTTTACTAAAGAACCTGATGCAAAAGCTATAATAGGTGGTATAGATTTCAAAATCGCTGAATATAATCGTGTGAAGGATCTTATTGGAGTAAAAACTGTTTTAGCAGAAAAATTGCCGGTAGTAGTGGGTATTCAAGTTTATGAAAGCTTTGAATCAGATGAAGCTGCAAAAACAGGGATAATACCAATGCCAAATCCCAACCGTGAGCAATTATTAGGTGGCCATGCAGTGCTCGCCGTTGGCTATGATGACACTAAAAAACAAGTTATCATGCGTAACTCATGGGGGAGTCAGTGGGGTGATGAGGGATATTTTTATCTTCCTTATGAATATTTTAATTATGAAAATGGCTATGTTATGGATATGTGGACAGGTAAATAATTTCAATTTGACGTCAGGTATTGACTTTAAATTGAAATTATGATAACATGGGCAAGATAAAATTTAAGTACTAAAACCTTTAAAACTAGTTCCGTGAAACTAGGAAGGCATAGTAAGAATTATAATATTATTATATTTATGGTATAATAATGCCTTCCAATTAGGAGGGCATTTTTTTAGGTATCTGAAAATAAAAGATGCCTTAAGCCTTTAAATTTAGCACAGAGATGCTGAGAAGGAGGAATGAAATGTTACAGGGAAGACATTTGATTGATGTGATGGATTTTTCAATAGAAGAATTAGAAGAAATATTTAAACTTTCCAATGAAATAATTTTAAAAGAAAAAGAATTTTCACATATATGTGAAGGCAAATTATTGGCTACCTTATTTTACGAACCAAGTACTAGAACTAGATTAAGTTTTGAATCTGCTATGTTAAGGCTAGGTGGAAAAGTAATGGGATTTTCAGAACCAGGTTCAAGCTCAGCTTCAAAAGGTGAAAGTATAGCTGATACAATAAGGGTAATTGGCTGTTATGCGGATATAGCTGCTATGAGGCATCCAAAAGAAGGGGCACCAAAGATCGCAGCCATGTATTCTACAATACCTGTTATAAATGCAGGGGACGGAGGACATCAGCATCCTACTCAAACACTAACAGATCTTTTGACTATTAAGTCTATAAAAGGAAAATTGTCCAATCTAAAAATAGGCTGTTGCGGTGATCTAAAGTTCGGAAGAACAGTACATTCACTTATCAAGGCCATGTCTAGGTATGAAAATAACAGTTTTACATTAATATCTCCAGAAGAATTGAAGATTCCTAATTATTTGAAAAAAGAGTTAAATAAAAAAAATGTTAAGTATAAAGAAACTAAGAACTTGGAAGGTTCTATAGAATCTTTAGATATACTTTACATGACCAGAGTGCAAAGGGAAAGATTTTTTAACGAAGAGGATTATATAAGGCTTAAGGATAGTTATATACTTGATAAAGAAAGAATATCTAAAGCAGGAGATAATATGATAGTTCTGCATCCGCTGCCTCGTGTTAATGAAATTTCTTATGAAGTAGATGGAGATCCTAGAGCTTATTACTTTAAGCAGGCCAAGTACGGCATGTATGTTAGAATGGCTTTAATGATAAAATTGCTGGGAATTCAGTAAGGGGAGGTATACAATGCTTACAATAAATAGCATAAAAGATGGAATTGTAATTGATCATATAAAAGCAGGATATGGAATGAAAATATATAAGTATCTGGACTTAGATAAGGCTGATTATTCTGTAGCCCTTATAATGAATGCAGAAAGTAAAAAATTAAATAAAAAGGATATAATCAAAATAGAAAATAATATAGAATTGGATCTTGCGGTATTGGGTTTTATAGATCCTAATATAACAATTGATATTATAAAGAATGAAACTATATATGAAAAGATAAAACTGAAGTTACCAGACAGAGTAGAAAATATTATAACTTGTAAGAATCCAAGGTGTGTAACTTCTATGGAAAAAAATATACCCCATATTTTTAAATTGGTAGATGAAAGTACTGGGGAATATAGATGTGAATACTGTGATCAAATATATGAGAATTTATCATTATAGAATTAGCTGCTTATTTTACAATGTACTGCTGTGTAGTTTAAGGAAGGGGGCTTTAAATGGAACTTCTAATAAAAGAGGCTAGAATAATTGACTTTTGTAAAGATTTTATAGGAGATGTTTATATAGCTGACGGAATTATAAATAAAATAGGTATAGACTTAAAGGAAGATTGTGAAAAAATAGATGGAAAAAGTCTGGTTGTTATGCCATCTTTTGTAGATTTGCATGTACACTTTAGAGAACCGGGTTTTACCATGAAAGAAGATATAGAAAGTGGAAGTAAGGCTGCAGTTAAAGGAGGCTATACCATGGTAAATCTCATGGCAAATACAAATCCTGTTTGCAGCAATATGAACACTGTAAATTACGTTTTAAAAAGATCTCAGGAAATTGGTATTTTGGATGTGCACCAATCCGTATCCATAACCAATAATTTTGAGGGAAAAGATGTAAGTCATTTAGATAGATTAGATTCAAAGGTGAAAATAATATCTGAAGACGGAAAAGATGTTATGGACAGTAGTATTATGATGAAGGCAATGATAAAAGCTAAGAAATCCGGAAGAATAGTTATGTGCCATTCAGAAGATCATTCTCTTTCGGATACAGATATGAGATTAGCGGAAAATATAATGACCTGGAGAAATATAATGCTTTCTCAGGTTACAGGATGTGCTGCACATATAGCCCATGTAAGTACTAAAGAAGCTATAGGGTATATAATAGATAGTAAAATTAAGGGAGATAATGTAACCTGTGAGGTTACACCTCACCATATAGCACTTTATGAAAATAACTACAGGGTAAATCCACCCATTAGGGCAGAAGAAGATAGGGATTGTTTAATAGAAGCAATAAAAAATGGATGGGTGGATGCTATAAGTACTGATCATGCTCCACATACTATACAGGATAAGAAGGAAGGAGCACCAGGTATATCGGGAATAGAAACCGCCTTTAGTGTGTGCTATACAAATCTTGTGAAAAATGGACATATAACTTTAAATAAGCTTTCAGAGATAATGTCCAAAAATCCTTCTAATATATTAGGAGTAAAAAAGGGTCAGATAACTCCAGGTTATGACGGGGATTTAGTTTTACTAGATTTAAATAAGAACTATAATATACAGATTAATAAATTTGTATCCAAGGGTAAAAATACTCCTTTTGAAGGGTATAACGTATTTGGAGAAGTAATTAAAACAATAAAGGCAGGAAAAATTGTATTTGACCAAGAAGTGTAAATGCTTTTGATGGGAGTGGAAAATTTATGGTTATAGATAAGTTGTATGAAACTGTAAATGAAAAGGGACATGTATGTGTAGGCTTGGATACAGCATTGGAATATATACCTGAAAGTGTAAGGAATTCCTGTGAAAGTATAGAGGAATGTATATTTGAGTTTAATAGGACAATAGTTGACAGTACTTATGACATAGCAGCTTGTTACAAAGTGCAGATTGCATATTATGAGGCACTGGGCATTGAAGGACTTAGAGCTTATAGTAAGACTCTAAAATATATAAGGAATAAAAAAGTTTTGGTTATTGCTGATGTTAAAAGAGGAGATATAGCTAAAACAGCTGAAATGTATGCAAAAGCACATTTTCAAGGGGAATTTGAAAGTGATTTTGTAACATTAAATCCATATATGGGCTTTGATACAATAGAGCCTTATTTGCCCTATGTGATAAATAAGAATAAAGGATTGTTTATATTAATAAGGACTTCAAATAAAGGTGCAAGAGATCTGCAATATGTAAATACAGGTAGAAGCAGAAAATTATATGATGTTGTAGGAGAAAAAGTGAATTCTCTTGGAGAAAAATATTTAGGAAGCTGCGGCTACAGTTCCATAGGGGGAGTAATAGGCTGTACCCATCAAGAAGAGGGAATACAACTAAGAAATAATTTACAAAATGTATTTTTCCTGATACCGGGATATGGAGCGCAAGGCGGTACTGCAGAGGACATATCAGCCTACCTTAAAGAAGGAAATGGTGGAGTGGTGAATTCTTCAAGAGGTATACTGCTTGCCTATAAAAATAAAAAAGATGGCCAAAAAAATTATGGAGAATATGCAAGGCAGGAGTGTATCAAAATAAGAGATGATATTTTAGAAGTGGCTGCCAATAAGGTATCTGAAAATGAACAGTAAGTAAAATATTTTAGAATGGAGAAGAAATCATATTGAAAAGTAAGTTGGATTACACTATTGAAAGAGTATATGAAAACAAAAGAATAGATGAAAATGTATACCAGCTTGAAGTGCAGGGAAATTTCAAAGGAATACCCGGCCAATTTTATATGTTGAGATGCTGGGATATGGAGCCTGTGCTGTGGAGACCCATAAGTATACATTATTTAAATGAGGAAAAAATAGTTTTCTTATATCAGATAACAGGCAGGGGAACTAGAAAGCTTGGCAATCTAAAAAAGGGAGATGAAATCAAACTCTTGGGACCTCTTGGAAATGGTTTTTTCACAAATGATATAATAAAAAAGAACATTGCCATAATAGCAGGAGGAATAGGTATTGCACCTATGTTTTATTTGGCAAAAGATATAAGAAAACAAATTAGTATAGACAGCATACAGTTTAAGGATTATAAGTTAGATTTATATGCTGGATTTAAAGACAGTACATATTCCATAGAAAAATTTCAGCCTTTTGCAGATAATATCTATGTTTCTACAGAAACAGGTTCAGCAGGAAAAAAAGGTTATGTAACGGATGGTTTTAATCCAGAAAATTATAATATGGTAGTATGCTGTGGCCCCCAGGTGATGATGAAAAAGGTAGTAAATATGTGTAGTGAAAAGCAAGTAACTGTATATGTATCTATGGAGAATCGGATGGCCTGTGGAATTGGAGCTTGCCTGGTATGTACCTGTAATACAATAAACGGCAATAAAAGAGTCTGTAGGGATGGACCGGTGTTTTTAGGAACTGATATAATGATGTAATACTTTTAGGCATCTACAAATCAACAAGTTAAAAATGTTTTAATAAGAATCTACAAGGAAGGAAGATTAATTATATTGATAGATATATGTGGTGTAAAGTTTAAAAACCCTGTGATTGCAGCATCTGGAACTTTTGCTTTTGGAGAGGAATACAATGAAATTTATGATGTTTCAAAGCTGGGAGGTATATGCTCTAAAGGTCTTACTTTAGAAAAGAAAGAGGGTAATAGCGGTATAAGAAGCTTTGAAACCAGATCAGGTATGTTAAATAGCGTGGGCCTTCAAAATCCTGGAGTAGACTATTTTATAAACATTGAGCTTCCTAAAATGAAAAAGTTTAATACAGTTGTTATAGCTAATTTAGGTGGGAGTACCCTGGAAGAGTATATTAAAGCTGTAGAAAAATTAAATAATTCGGAGGTAGATATTATAGAGCTTAATATATCCTGCCCTAATGTAAAAAGTGGAGGTATGGCTTTTGGAATAAAATCTGAAATAGCTGCTGAAGTTGTATACTCTGTAAAAAGGATTTGTAAAAAGCCTCTTATGGTAAAACTATCTCCTAATGCAGAAGATATTGTAGATATGGCTTCTAAGTGCTGCGAAGCAGGGGCAGATAGCATATCCCTTGTAAATACATTTAAAGCCATGGCTGTGGATATAAAAAATAGAAAAGCTGTATTTGATAATGTAACCGCAGGACTTTCGGGACCAGGAATAAAGCCTATAGCACTTAGAATGGTATATGAAGTTTCAAAAGCCGTAAAAGTTCCTGTAGTGGGAATAGGTGGAATATGCAGCTGGCAGGATGCTGTGGAGTTCATAATGGCTGGAGCTAGTGCAGTACAGGTAGGAACTGCTAATTTTATAAAACCAGATGTATGTTTGGATATAATAAAGGGTATAGAAAAATATATTCAAAATGAAAAAATAAAAAATTTAAATGAAATAAGAGGAATAATATAAGGGGTGAATTATGGATAATTTAGTTATAGATACTTTAAAAGAGGTAGGTGCACTCCTAGAAGGACATTTTTTGCTTTCTTCTGGAAAACATAGTGATAAATATTGCCAGTGTGCGAAGCTTTTACAATATCCTTCTAAAGCAAAAGAAGTAATATCGGTTATTGTAGATAAGTTGAAAGATGTAGATTTCGATAAAATAGTAGGACCTGCAATGGGAGGAATTCTAGTTTCTTATGAACTTGCAAGGCAGACAGGAAAACCCGGAATATTCGCAGAAAGACAGGATGGAAATATGACTGTAAGAAGGGGATTTGAAATAAAGCCGGGAGAAAAAATTATAATTTCAGAAGATGTGGTAACCACAGGAAAATCTTCTTTAGAAGTTGCTAAAGTAATAGAGAATTTAGGTGGGGAAGTTTTAGGTATATGCTGTATAGTAGATAGGAGATCAAATGATATTAATATATCTTATCCAGTTTACAGTGCAGTAAAGTTAGATATAAATACCTATGATAAAGAAGATTGTCCTATGTGTAAAGAAGGATTGGAATATGTAAAACCAGGAAGCAGAGTATTTAAGTAATATATTTAATTTATTTTAAATAAATTCATATTAAATTCATTTCTTTTTAGTAAATTAACTATTTGTAAATCTCAAGAAGTTTTATAATATCAATAGTTAATCAAATTTTAGAAATGAATTTATTTTTTGTTACATATTTTAAATTAATTTTAAACAATATCATATTTATATTAGGAAAGTTTTCTATTTTAGTAGATCTATAAAAAATTATTACTATTTATCGTATTTTTGAGTTATAATAAGTAATAATTTTTAAGATATTATGTTATTATATACAGGGAGAATTATAATAGCTTTTTTGTGTGGTGATTTTCACATTATATATATTGTACGATTTTGATGTCTATTAATACTGAGTATAGGAGGAGTTTTTTAGTGGGTAAGCCAAGTATTTTTAGTAAAGATTATGGAAAGAAAATGAGACAACGTAGGCGAAATATAATTATACTGGTTGTGGCATGTTTGCTGGTAATAACTTTGATTGTGATTTATATAAGGGGAGCATTTAAAGATGTAGTAAAGGAAGCCAATAAAGTAAAAGTTAACAATTCAGCAGGAAGTAAGCAGATAACTAATAACAATGACAACAAAAAGATATCTGAATCTAATAATAAAACTGCATCTAAAGATAAAGACACAAAAAAAGAGGATTCCTATAAAATACAATTAAGTGATAGCAGGGATATTACTTTGACTTACCAAGGTGAGGGCAATAATAAAATATTTAAAAGTGTTACTCCCCCATCTGGCAGTGTAACTTATGATATTAGCCCGTCACATAAGAATGTAGTTTTATTTGATGATAAATCTCAGAGTATATTACTGATTGATATAAATGGGAATAAGCAGGATGTAACAAATCCTCAATATGTTTCTACTACAGGAGCAGTTATAGAAAAAAATTCTCAAATAGCTAGTAATCCATCATATGTATGGTGTTCTTCACCAAAATTCTTAGATGATAATAATATTGCATACATAACTCAATTACCCTGGATAGGAAAAACTACTAAGTATGTTTGGATAGAAAGCATTCAAAATAAGAATCATGTCATGATTCAAAATATACAGGGTGAGGACGTAAAATTTGGGGAATTGACTGAAAAAGGACTTACAGTAATTGCAGATGGTACAACTGTTTATATAACGGCATCAGGTTCTGTTGCCCAGTAGAAAAGGTTTTGAATTTCTACTGGGATTATTGTAATTATAATTAAGAATATCTTGTTATTTATCTTTAAGTACCATTACATGAATAATATTTTGGAGGGATTATGAATATAGGATTGTCTTCTGCCAGTTTTTATCCTTATGTCAATACAGAGGAAAGTATATCTTTAATGAAAAGTTTAGGGTTTGATGCTGGGGAAATATTTTTAAATAGTGTTAGTGAATATGAAGAGGATTTTGCAAATATAATTTTAGAGCAAAGTCTGAAGAATGATTTTAGTATCAATTCTATTCATGGATTTTCTGCTTCTTTTGAGCCTTATTTGTTTGATCAATATAAGAGGAGGCGAGATGATTCATTTTTACAGTTTGAGAAAATATGCAGACTGGCTAAAATTGTAGGAGCTAATTGTTATACTTTTCATGGAATGAGAAGTGAAAAACTCAGTAAGATTTCTAAAGAACTGATATTTGATGTGTATGATAAATTAATATATACATCACAGAAATACGGTATAAAGCTTTGTCAGGAAAATGTATTCTGGTGTATGTCAGGTAATATTGATTTTTTATATATGCTAAAAGAAAGATTTGAGAATTCAATATACTTTACGCTGGATATAAAGCAAGCGTACAGATCAGGTAAAACACCTGAAGAATACATAGAAATCATGGGAGATTCTATAGAAAATCTGCATATAAATGATAGAGATTCTAAAAGCTCTTGTTTGCTTCCGGGAAAAGGATATGTAAATTATAAAAAAATATTTTGTAAATTAAAGGAAATAGGGTATAATAAAATAGGAATAATTGAAGTGTATAGAGAGAATTATAAAAATTATGATGAATTAAAAATAGCTAAAGATTATATTAAAAAATGCCTTACATATTAAAAAAAACTATAAAAGTTGTGTTTTTTGATATATAATTATAATACTACTATTTTTATAGCAAAAATAGGTAATATAAAGTTATAGCTGGCAATTTTTATGGAATATATTAGATGACTTCTGAGCTGTGGTTGTATGTCAATTAAATGTTGATAAGTAAATAAACTGTAAGTAAGTAATATACTAAGCATATAGGAATGTTTATAAATATATGGTATAATGGCATAGTTAAATATAAGCGTGTAGAGCAATTAGTTAGTGGGAGGAATTTTATAATGAATGTTAAAGTGGAAAAAATAGAAGAGAATGTTGTAAAATTAGAGATAACTGTAGAAGCAGAAAAATTTAATGAATCTATGAAAAAAGCATTTGTTAAAAATGCAAAGAAATTTAATATACCAGGTTTTAGGAAGGGCAAAGCCCCTATGAATATAATAAAAAAATATTATGGCGAGGGCGTATTCTATGAAGATGCAATGAGTTTTTGCTGTGAAAATACATATCCAGAGGCTTTAAAAGAAAATGACGTAAATCCAGTAGATTATCCTAAAATCGACGTAGTCCAAATAGGAGAAGGAAAGGAATTTATATATACAGCTGAAGTAATTGTATTTCCAGAAGTTAAACTGGGAGAATATAAAGGCGTTGAAGTAAAAAAGAATACATATCACGTTAAAGAGGAAGACATAGAACAGGAATTAAAAAATATGCAAGAAAAAGATGCTAGAATAGAAACAAAGGAAAGTGGAAGTATAGAAAAAGGTAATATAGCTATAATAGATTTTAAGGGTTTTGTAGATGGCAAGGAATTTGAAGGTGGAGAAGGAAAGGACTATCAGTTAGAAATTGGTTCAGGTACTTTCATAGATAATTTTGAAGAACAGTTAATAGGGTTAAATTCAGGTGATTCAAAGGATGTTCATGTTACATTTCCAGAAGAGTATGGTGTAGATGAACTAAATGGAAAAGAGGCTGTGTTTAATGTAACAGTGAAGGAAATAAAATTTAAAGAAGTACCTGAATTAGATGATGAGTTTTCAAAAGAAGTATCAGAATTTGATACTTTAGATGAGCTTAAGGAAGATATAAGAAATAAAAAAGAAGAAGCAAATAAGCTAAGAGAAGAAAGAGAATTTGAAGAAGCAGTTTTAGAAGCAGTGTGCGCAAATACAGAAATAAATATACCAGAAGTAATGGTTGAAAAAGAAGTAGATAATATGATTAAAGATTTAGAGACTAGGTTAAAATATCAAGGGTTGGATCTTGAAACATATTATAAATATACAAATAATACTGAAGAAAAAGTCAGAGATTATATGAAAGAGACAGCAGAGAAAAAAGTGAAAGCAGACTTAGTAGTTGCAGAAATAGTAAAGGCAGAGAATATAGAAGCTGAAGATGATGAAATTATGGAAAAAGCAAATGAAGTAGCTAAACAATATGGTAGTGATGATGTAGAAAAAATGGCAAAGATAGTTTTTGATAGTCAGAAAGAATATTTGAAAATACAAGTGGTAAATGAAAAAGTAATGAAATTGCTAGTAGACAGTAGCAAAATAATAGCATAATATGTAGTATAAAGATTAATTGTCAGAAGATTTTCTGGCAATTAATTTCAAATATATAGATAATTGCAGAATAGTATTAAAGAGTTCTATGGTTTATAAAACATCTTATTGTAAAAATTGATCTTGACTATTAAAAAGTGGAGGCAGAAAGATATATGTCTAATGTCTAATGTTTAATAAACTTAAAATTTAATTACTTTAAATTTTGCAAGGTTCTACATTAATTATGTAAAAGGAGGAGAGTTTTATGAGTTTAGTACCGGTAGTTGTAGAACAAACTAATAGAGGGGAAAGATCTTATGATATTTATTCTAGGCTTTTAAAAGATAGAATAGTAATGTTGAGTGAGGAGGTAAATGATGTTACAGCAAGTCTCATAGTGGCACAACTTTTGTTTTTAGAAGCAGAAAATCCTGATAAAGATATATACTTTTACATAAATAGTCCAGGAGGCTCAATAACAGCAGGTATGGCAATTTATGATACAATGCAATATATAAAATCAGATGTGTCTACTATATGTATAGGTATGGCAGCTTCCATGGGTGCATTTTTACTTACAGCTGGCGCAAAAGGAAAAAGATTCGCACTTCCAAACTCTGAGATAATGATACATCAACCTCTTGGAGGATTTCAGGGGCAGGCAACTGATATTGGAATTCATGCCGATAGAATACTTAGAATAAAGAAAAAATTAAATGCTATAATAAGTGAAAGAACTGGTCAATCCATTGAAAAGATTGAACAAGATACAGAGAGAGATAACTTTATGACGGCAGAACAAGCCAAAGAATATGGATTAATAGATGAAGTTTTTACGAAAAAGAAATAACCTTTAGAGAGGTGTAAAAATGGCCAAAAATGATGATAAAAAACAGCTTAAATGTTCATTTTGTGGTAAAACACAAGATCAAGTAAGAAGATTAATTGCAGGACCGGGTGTATACATTTGTGATGAATGTATAGAACTTTGTTCTGAAATAATAAGTGATGAGTTTGAAGAAGATGTTCAAATAGATATGACTTCTATTCCCAAACCTGTAGAAATAAAGAACTATCTTGATCAATATGTAATAGGTCAGGAAAGTGCAAAAAAATCACTTTCGGTAGCAGTATATAATCATTATAAAAGAATAAATTCAAACAACAATTCGGGTGATGATGTAGAACTCCAAAAAAGTAATATACTTTTACTAGGACCTACAGGTTCTGGAAAAACCCTTTTAGCCCAAACTTTGGCAAAGTTTTTAAATGTTCCTTTTGCTATTGCAGATGCTACCACTTTAACGGAAGCTGGCTATGTAGGTGAAGATGTAGAAAACATATTGTTGAAGTTAATACAGAATGCAGACTATGATATAGAAAGAGCTGAACATGGAATAGTTTATATAGATGAAATAGATAAAATAGCAAGAAAGTCAGAAAATCCGTCTATAACCAGGGATGTATCAGGAGAAGGCGTACAGCAGGCTCTTTTGAAAATATTGGAGGGTACAGTGGCTTCGGTACCTCCTCAGGGAGGAAGAAAACATCCTCATCAGGAATTTATTCAAATAAATACTACCAATATATTATTTATATGTGGAGGAGCTTTTGATGGCATAGATAGTATAATAGAACGTAGGACTAGAGTCAGTACTTTAGGTTTTGGAGCGGAAATACAATCCAAAAAGGAAAAAGATATAGGAAAACTTTTAAGGGAAATAATGCCAGGGGATCTTTTGAAGTTCGGGCTTATACCGGAATTTGTTGGAAGAATTCCTATTATAGTTACTTTAGAAGCATTGGATAGGATGGCATTAATAAGTATTTTAAAGGAACCTAAAAATGCACTTGTTAAGCAGTATAAAAAACTTTTCGAACTTGATGATGTAGAACTTGAATTTAAAGATGATGCTTTAGAAGCAATAGCAGATGAGGCTTTAAAGAGAAATACTGGTGCCAGAGGTCTGAGGGCTATTATAGAAGAAACTATGAAGGATGTAATGTTTGATATTCCTTCAAAAGAAGAAATAGCTAAAGTTATAATTGATAAGAATGCAGTAGCAACAAAGATGCCAGAACTTATAGAGGCGGAAAATGGGAAAAGAACTCCTATCAGACTGAAAAAATCAAGAACACGAAAAGGTCCTGAAACTGCATAACCTTATTGAAAAAGAGAGTACTGATGTCGTGATGTCGGTGCTCTCTTTTAAGTAAGTTAATGGTATTTATTTAAGTTAACTTACATTGTTTGAATTATTAAGAAAATATTTAAAGGAGAGAGAGATATGGATAAAAATTTTAAAGATCTTCCTCTAATTCCATTGAGAGGTATTACTATATTTCCATATATGGTTTTACATTTTGACGTAGGCAGGGAAAAATCAATACTTGCTTTGGAAAAGGCTATGATTTCGGAACAAAAGGTATTTTTAACCGCACAAAAAGAGGCAAAGACTGAAGAGCCAGGTAGAGAGGATATATTTGAAACAGGTACAATTTGCAGTATAAAACAAATATTGAAATTGCCGGGGGATACAGTGAGGGTTTTGGTGGAAGGTGAAACTAGGGCTTTACTTAAAGAATATATTAGCGAAGAACCTTTTTTTAAGGTTCAGGTTGAGACTTTAGAAGATGAAGACTATGATGGAAATAGAGAGTGTGAGGCACTTGTACGTGCTATAAAAAAGAATTTTAATGAATACGTGAAGTTATCAGGTAACATACCAGCTGAAACCATAATGACACTGGATGAAGTAGATAATGCAGGAAGACTAGCAGATACTATTAGTTCTTACTTGATGCTAAAACAAGAAAAAAAGCAAGAACTTCTTGAATGTTATGAAATAGAAAAAAGGCTTGAGAAAATACTTGCTATACTGGCAAATGAAATAGAAATCTTAAAATTAGAGAGAAAAATAGGAATTAAAGTAAAAAATAAAATAGATAAAGTTCAAAAAGATTATTATTTGAGGGAACAATTAAAGGCAATACAAGAAGAACTGGGAGAAGATGATAAAGATAAAAAAGAAATGAACAGATATAAAAATAGGATAACCAAGGGTAAGCTGCCTAAAGCTGTTAAGGATAAAGCACTGTATGAATTAGATAGACTAAAAAATACAGGGGCCTATTCAGCAGAGGGAGGAGTAATAAGGACTTATCTAGATTGGATACTGGAGCTTCCATGGAACACTCAGACTAAGGATAATTTAGATATAAAATCTGTTAGGGATATACTTGAAAAAGAGCATTACGGTTTAAAAGATGTGAAAGATAGGATAATTGAATATTTATCAGTTAAAAAAATGAGTAAATCTCTTAAAGGACCCATACTTTGTCTTATGGGACCTCCGGGGGTAGGAAAAACTTCTATAGCTAAATCTATAGCTCATGCTTTAAATAGAAATTTTGTTAGAATGTCTCTTGGAGGTGTAAGGGATGAAGCTGAAATAAGAGGGCACAGAAAGACTTATATAGGAGCTATTCCGGGAAGAATAGTATATGGTATGAAACAAGCAAAATCCAAAAATCCTCTATTTTTACTGGATGAAATAGATAAGATGAGTAATGATTTTAGAGGTGATCCAGCAGATGCACTTTTAGAAGTATTAGACAGTGAACAAAATAATGCCTTTAGGGATCACTATATGGAACTAGATTTTGATCTTTCAAATGTTATGTTTATAACTACTGCAAACAGCATAGGTAATATACCTAGGCCACTTTTTGACAGGATGGAAGTTATAGAAGTATCAGGATATACAAGTGAGGAGAAATTTCATATATGTAAGGAACATTTGATACCTAAGCAATTAGAGGAAAATGGCGTGAAAAATAATGAAATTATATTATCAGATACATGTGTATATAAATTAATAGATAATTATACTAGAGAATCTGGGGTAAGAAGTCTAGAGAGAAAAGTTGCCTCTGTTATAAGAAAAGCAGTATCAGAAATGATGGAAAAAGATAAAAAGGGTATTAATATTAATTTAACTAAAGTAAAATCTTACCTTGGACCTGAAATATATACATATGATAAGATTGATAAAGAAGATAAAATAGGAGTAGTAATGGGGATGGCATGGACAGGATATGGAGGAGATACACTGCCTATAGAGGCAACCATTATGTCAGGAAATGGGAAATTAGAATTAACAGGTCAACTTGGAGATGTAATGAAAGAGTCTGCCAAAACAGGATATAGTTATATAAGAGCTAATGCTGATAAATATGGAGTAGAAAGCGACTTCTATAAAAAATATGATTTACATATACATGTACCGGAAGGGGCAGTACCAAAGGATGGACCTTCAGCAGGGGTAGCTATGGTAACTGCAATGATATCTGCTCTAAGTAAAAAGAAAGTTAGATATAATGTAGCTATGACAGGCGAAATAACTTTAACAGGAAGGGTACTTCCTATAGGAGGACTTAAAGAAAAGAGTCTTGCCGCATACAGGGCGGGTATAGATACAGTTATAATACCTAAGGAGAATGAAAAACATTTATTGAAGATTCCAAATACAGTTAAGAATAAATTAAAATATATACTTGCAGATAATATAGATATAGTGTTAGAAAATGCTATTTCAAATTATAGTTAGGTGGGATTATTTATGGAAATAAAGCAAGCGGAATTCATAACTTCTGCGGTGTATCCAGATCAGTATCCTAAGGATGATAAAGTGGAGATAGCCTTTGTAGGAAGATCTAATGTGGGAAAGTCTTCCCTTATAAATGTTCTTACCAATAGAAAAAAGCTGGTTAAAGTAAGCGGTACCCCAGGTAAAACCAGATTAATTAACTTTTTTCTGATAAATGAGCAATTTTATTTTGTAGATTTACCCGGATATGGCTATGCCAAAGTTTCTAAAACAGAAAAGCAAAATTGGGGTAAGGTAATAGAAGATTATCTTAAAGGCAGAGAACAATTAAAAAGGGTAATACTTCTTTTAGATTGCAGGCATAAACCAACAAATGATGACATAACTATGTATAAGTGGTTGAAATACTATAATTACCAGACCATTATTATTGCCACTAAAGCTGATAAAATATCCAAAAACCAATTATATAAAAATTTGAAAATTATAAAAGATACTTTAAAGCCAGATGTTGAAGATAAAATTTTAATTTTTTCTTCTCTTAATAAACAAGGGAAAGAAGAATTTCTGGAAGTGTTAGAGGATATAATGAATTTGTATTGTTGAAAAATTTAAGTATAGGTGATAAAGGTATTATTAAATACCTAAAATAATAGCAAGGGGAAGTTAACCATGTTGGGATTAGAGATTATAAAAAACATCCTTGTATTTATGATTGTATATATACCGCCTTTTTTAGTATTTGCAAAGTTTTGGAGGGAAAGAAAAAGAAGTGACATACTTCTTGTATTGATTGGAACATTATATATAGTCAGTTCTGTATTCATAGAAAACTTTATTCCCTTTGTCTTTGTACTTATAAATATAAGATATATAAAATATACAAGTGAGTTTAGTATAAAAAATTTTAAATTCATTAAAGCTTTAAATTTAACAGTTATATTTTATATAGTAAATATAGGTATATCTACAATTCAGGCCATAATACTTACTAATTTTAAGGTTGAACTAAAGCATCAGGAAATAGTTACTAATATGGTAAATATGCCATTAGAAAAATTTTTGATAATGATACCTGTAGTTATAATATTTGCACCTATACTTGAGGAATTTGTATTTAGGTGGCTTTTATTTGAAAAAATATTTTCAAAGGCAATGGGAGTATATTTAGCTGCATTTTTAAGTAGTATAATATTTGCAATGATTCATTTTAGTTTAAATGCATTTGCTGTAATACTGTGGGTGGGTTTATACAATTGCTATTTAATGAATAAGAAGGGATACTGGTACGCAGTATTTAACCATTTTGTATTTAATTCTATAACTGTAGTGGCACTTTTAATAGGAAAGATAAAACTTATGTAATTATTAGTATTGTGAAAAATAAAAGGATACTATCAAAATTAGTTTAATATATTTTGATAGTATTTTTTATGTGATTTTAAATATAATTCTATTATATAATGTATCTAAAATTACTCAGAGTCTTTAAAGTTAGAATTCATAAAATCATTTAATATTTTAGCTGCATCCGGAGATTGCTGAAGATCTTTCACTGTTTTCATTATCTGTTCTTTTGTGGTGTTTCCACTCTCTATTTTAGATAATCTACTTTCTAATGCAGCAAGTTGAGATTTTATAGTAGATTCGTCAAATCCAGATGTATTGTTTTTATTAGATATACTGCTTAAATCTATATTATTTAGAAGGGAACTTAATTTATCACCGGATAAATTGTTGGAACCCCCGCCGCCGTTTAAAGCGGATAATATGGACATAAGCTGGGATATATCTACATTTTTTAAAATATCACCTAAATTAAAGCCTGTATTGTAATTTTTGCGATGGTGTCTTGACATTAAATTCACCCCTTATTTTAAGTAGAACTTTAATAAAGTTACTTAAAAATTTTATTTGGAGATATCTTAGTGCAAATAAAATTTATTAAGCAGATAATATAGATTTAATTATATACTATATACTATTCTTAATTAAAAAATTTGATACACAAAGTAAAGAGTATATTTCAAGTTTTAAATGTTAGATAATAGGACAAATTTAATTTTATCTAAAAATACACTAAAAAAAATATAAAAAATGACGATATAATTAAATGTTATGATATTCATACTGGAGGTAAAATACATGTCTAAAATTTCCAACTTATTAGAAATGATAATAATATTACAATATAAAGAGTTAACTACAGCGTCAGAATTATCTGAAATATTAAAAGTAGATAAAAAAACCATATATAGATATATAAATAGCTTAAATGAAGCCGATATCCCTGTTTGTACTAAGAAGGGAAGGTATGGAGGATTCTACATAGATAAAAGTTTTTATATGAAACCTGCAAATTTAAGTGAAGAGGAGCTTAAGGCTCTCCTTATGGTTGCAAAAGTATTTACTGAAAAAGTAGGTTTTATATATGAAAGGGATTTGAAAAGTGCAGTTCACAAAATAAAGAGTTTATATGTAAATAAAAATACAAATCTAAACAGAGTAGATACTACAGGGAATTTTTCAATAGATTCAATAGGTAATATAGAAAATTTAGAAGATAAAATATATAAGATTAGTTCTTCCATGACTAAAGGAAGAAGTTTAAATATAAATTACTTTTCTATAAATAAGAATAATTTAACTATGAGAAAAGTAGATCCTTATGATTTGATATTTAAAGAAGGAGAATGGCATGTAATAGGATATTGCCATATGAAAGATGATGTGGAAAACTTTAAACTAAATAGGATAAAAAGTTTAAAGGTTAGTAATGACATTTATATGAGGCCCCGTACTTTTTCTTTAAAGGACTATTTAAATAATCATTGGGGATTATTTGGTGGAAACAAAATAAAAGTTGTAATAAAATTCAATAAAGAAATAGTTAATTTTATTCAACATACCAAATGGCATATAAACCAAAATATAAATGAATTGCAAAGTGGAAGTATATTGTTTACTTTGTATGTAGATGATATTAAGGACGTAAAACAATGGATAATGGGTTTTGGGAAAAATGCAGAAATAATTGAACCTGAAGAGTTGAGACAAAGTGTAAAGTTAGAAGTAGAAGAATTATATAAAAAATATTATAATTTTTAATTTATGTGAATAGTTTATGCTTATTTGGATATTATAATAAATGTAATTGGAGATATAATTCTCCTTTACATCAGATAATAAATATTATTTGATGTAATAACCCCCCATCCCCCTTGGGACCGCATTGAACGGTCCCTTTATTTTTATTCAAAGCTGACTTGTTAATAGCTACAGCTTCTTCAAAATAGGATAAGTACTGATTGTGTCCCCGGATATATTCTCCTAAGGCTCAGGATAGCATGTCTTATAAGCAAACTCTACCTGAAATCTAAGAATTATGTGCTTTTTACTTGTACATAGAAGCAATTTTGAAATAATAATTTTCTTTACTGTTTTTATCCGGTGTGAGAACTAGGTTTAATGTATAATTTTTTATTATACTATTATCGGCATTGGATATACCCCTAAAATTTAATGTCCAGCATACCTCGGATATATCTCCATTTTTATTGCACTTATTTTCTTTAAATAAGGCATCCTGAAATACATAAGAATTATTTTCTCCCGATAGATTTCCTATTAAAGACATATCTTCTTTAGATATATTAGATGAAAATATACTACCTGGTTTATAGGATTCACTTTGAGGAAGACCTTCTATTAGCTTTATAAATGTATATATGGTATCCTTGCCTATAAAAGTTTTATCAGTGTCATAACTATAATTTGTAAACTTATAATTTAAAAAAATATAGTTTGAAAATGTTATAGTATCTCCTTGAATTTTACCGGATATAACCTTTGGGGTTTTATTGTTTACACAATCTATGAATCCTAGTATGTTGTTAGAACTAGAAAGTATATTGTCAAAGTTACTGTCGTGAAATATAAAAACACGCTGTAATGGTTTATTATTTTTGGAACCTTGTATGAATATTTCAGGAACTTTGTTTCTTGATATATCCATAAGAGTCACCCTTAAAGGCCAATAGGGAGAATAAGTTTCAATTAAGGGAGAATTTTTATCTGTTTTAAGACTAAAAGTTTTGTTATCAATTGTTGCCTCCATTAAGTAGTTATCATCAACACGGGTAACAGATAATATATCCTCCTTTCCATCACCATTAAAATCTGCTTTTATATTTTTATTATTAGAAATAGTATTAAATGTAGAAGAAGTTTTAGATGTTATAAAAATTATGGATAATACTACAATTAGCAATATTAATAGTAAAAGATATATATGTGCTTTTTTTAGAAATATTACTCTGAATTTCATAAATTTCACCTCCATTTAATTATATGAATTTATTATATATTTAATTATTATGTGTAAAATAAATTTGTAGAGTATTAACATTAAATTTGATCTGTAACTTATTAAAAAGTGAGATGAGAGAACTTATGTTTTATAAAAATAAAAATATAATGATTTTATTAGTTATAGTATTTATATTTAATTTGTGCGCCTGTGGCAAAAAAGAGGAAGTTTTAAAAAATGAGCAGATAAATATATATATAGGTGTAAAGGATAAAGAATCCTTAAGCATAATAAAATTCTTAACAGACGAATATAAAAAGGCAAATCCCAAGGTCCAACTTAATATAAATAATGCCATAGGAGGGAAAGTAGAAGAGGATATAGCAGAAAACAGTGATGTAGATGTTGTATTTACTTCTAGAAATGATATGTTGAAATTAGTTAGAAAAAGCCTTTTAAGTGATATGTCAAGTTTATATGAAAAAAATAATTTAAGTGACAGGTATTATACTGTGGTAAAAGCTTATGGTAGGTTTAATGACAGATATTATGGAATTCCTGTGATTCCTTATACAGTGGAAATACTTTGTAATAAAGAGGCTTTTAATAGACTAAATTTAAAAGTACCATCCACCATAAGTGAAGTTGAATCTACTTTAAAAGCGTTCAATTCTTTGTCAGAGAGAGTGCCTGTAGTGTTAAATGAAGGGATGGATATAAATAATACTATATTTTCCATTATATTAAATAATGTGATACCTATGAGAAAACTTGAAAGTATATATGATAGCAGCTCCTCGGAATATAAGAAATTAAGCCAGGTTCAAAAAGGGTTTGATACGCTGGAGAACTTGGTTAAAAGTGGATACATCAACAAAGATACTTTTGAAATAGGTAATGAAAGTACTATAGAAAAATTTAACAGGAATGGCATTCCCATGATTATAGCTTCTTCCTATTATGTAAATCGATTTGATAATCCAAGTATAGAGTGCCTGCAGTCTTATAGTTTAGATGGTAAACATGAATTAAAAGTTCCTATTATGTCAGATACTATAATAAGTATTCCTATGAATAATAAAAATGGAGATAAGATTGATGATTTTATAGAATTTATATTTAGTGATAATACCCAGAAAAAATTATCTAAAAAGGGTTTTGTTACAGGAAATAAAAATGCTAATACTTTTAAGGAAGGAATTAAAAAAACTGTAATAGCACATTTGCAAAATGGAACAGAAGATAGTATTGCCTTTATATATAATATACCAGAAAATCTTGTAAACAACATATCTTCTAAAATAGAAAATATACTTTCTGGAAAGTATACTGACAATGAGTGGAATGAAGTAGTGGATGAATCTTATTAGAAATGTAAAAAAGGCAGTTACTTACGTTTGTTAAGAACAGTAACTGCCCTAGTAATCATTTAATGTTGTTCAGAGTTTTTTTCACAACAATCTTTGCATATTCCATAAAAATAAACTTGGTTACTTAGTACTTCATAATCAACACAGTTTTTAATTTGGTCATTTAAGTTTGCAAAGCAAACTCCTTCTACATCATTTACCTTTCCACAACTTAAACACTGAATGTGAGAGTGGGGGCAAACATTTCCATCATATCTAAAGTTTCCTTCACCTACATTAATTTCTTGAATTAGATTTACTTCAACTAAGGTTTTTAATGCTTTGTATACAGTTGCCAGGCTCATAGTAGGGTAATTGGCCTGAAGAGCCTTATATATAGTTTCAGCTGATGGATGTTCTTTAGTAGATTGTAAATATTTATATACTGCAATTCTTTGTGGAGTAAGCTTCAGTTTTTTTTCTCTAAATATAGAAGTTAAATTATCCATATGCACCACCTTCTTTTCATTATCAATTATAACTATATAATAAAAATTATTATTTGTCAAAAGTAATTTTCAAGTAATTGTTATCATAAATGTAAATTTATGTATATGAGTATTATATATATAAATTTGTATATAACATTTTGATATAATATAATAATATTATCATATAACTTTTTATAAATCATAGGAAGGTTAAGGGTTATGAAAAAATTTTTAAATGATTTCCTTTTAATGGTTCAACTGTTAACTAGAATTCCAGTTAATAAAAATTTAATTTGTAAAAAAGAAAATTTTAAAAGAGCATCTATTTTCATGCCGTTTATAGGGGCTATTATAGGGTTAATACAGTGGGTAACATATAAACTATGTATAATTATACTTCCTGTAAATGTTTCTGTGAGTATTACAATTTTCATAGGAATAATATTTACGGGTGCATTACATATAGATGGATTAGGTGATATGTGTGATGGCTTTTTTGCTTTTAAAGACAGCTGTGGAATAATAGAAATAATGAAGGATAGTAGAATAGGGACTTATGCTTGTTTATCTATAATAATGGATATACTTTTGAAATACAGCCTTTTTTGCTTTATAGTACCTAAATTTTCTTTTATAATAATAGCAGCACCTGTTGTAGCTAGATTTTCAATAGTTTTTATAGCTTTTATAGGTAAACCGGCTAAAAGTACAGGTTCTGGAAACTTGTTTATAGGAAACATAGGTAAATATGAGCTCTTTTTGACTGCGTTTATAACTATGGTTATTTTGCTTTTTTTATTAAATATGAATTTTGTATATGTGATTATACTGGTAGTTAGTGCGCTGTTTATGTCTTTTTTAATTAATTTGTTTTGCAATAAAAAGATAGGGGGACTTACTGGCGATTTATTTGGAGCAAATAATGAAATAATAGAAATACTTACTATGATTATTGTATGTGTTATAATTACAAAGTAGACTAAGGCATCTTAAAAGTAAGTCTTTGTTAAAAGGAGGCAGATTGAATAAAATGACCTATATAAAAAAAATACATATTATTTTAATTGCTGTTTTGGTAATTTGTGTAATTCCTCTGTATTCATGTATAAATAGTTACACTTCTACAGAACCTATTTCAAAAACAGAGTATATGTTAGGTACTATATGTACTATAACTGTGTATGATAAAAAGACAAATACAGTTATAGATAAGGCTTTTAATAGAATTAAGGAAATTGAGAATAAGATGAGTGTGAATAAATTGGGAACGGAATTAGATGCAGTAGCAGATTCAGCAGGAAAAAACTTTGTTAAAGTATCAGATGATACTTTTTATGTTTTACAAAAAGGAAAGTATTATTCACAGAAATCATCAGGTTCTTTTGATATAACTATTGGACCTTTGGTAAAACTCTGGGGAATAGGTACAGACCATGCTAAACTTCCATCTCAGCAGGAGATTGATGAAAAAAAATCATTAGTTAACTATAAAGATCTTATATTAGATGAACAGAATAAGAAAGTAATGCTGGCTAAACCTGGCATGTCTTTGGACTTAGGGGGAATAGCTAAAGGATATTCTGCAGACGAAGCTGCAAGAATATTAAAAGAAAATGGAGTTAAACATGCTATTGTAAACTTAGGTGGAAATGTAGTGGTTATAAATAATAATGTTAATGGCAGGCCTTGGAAAATAGGAATACAAAATCCCTTTGAAACAACAGGGGAGGTAATGGGAACTGTAGAAGTTACTAATAAGACTATAGTAACTTCAGGAATATATGAAAGATATTTTGAAAAAAATGGTAAAAAATATCATCACATATTAAATCCATTTACAGGGTACCCTATGGATAATAACTTGGCTAGTGTTACTTTAGTGACAAATGTTTCTATAGATGCAGATGCTATGACTAAAAATATATTTTATCTAGGTGTGGATAAGGGAATAAAATATGTAAAAACAATACAGGGTTTGGATGCCATATTTATAACTAAAAACAAGGAAGTATATATTACAGAAGGATTAAAAGATAACTTTAATATTAGTAATTCTAGTTTTAAGTTAATGAATGTTAAGTAAGGCATCTTCAAATAATCTTTTTTATTATAAAAATTATTTTAATCTTGATATGATATGAATTTAGTATTAAAATATATATTAATTATAATTAATAGATGACATATAATACTTAGTAAAAAATTATTGAAGAGAGGTTAAAGATTATGGCTAAAATTAGTAAAGATATGACTATAGGTGAAATAATAAAGATAAGTCCTGCACATGCCCAGACACTTATGAATTTTGGAATGGGTTGCATAGGATGCCCTTCAGCACAATCTGAGACATTAAAGGAAGCTTCCTTAGTACATGGAATAGACCTTGATAGATTAATTAGTGCATTAAATGATGAGAAAAAGTAAATAGAAAATTCAAAACAGATAGGATAAGTTAATTCCTATCTGTTTTACATTCAGCTCTCTTACAAAATTGGCAGTTTTCGCAATTATTATTACAAGATTCTAAATGAATCATTGATTCCGTATTTTTTAGAGAATGCTCTATTTCTGTTTCTATTTTATCACAAATATCATGAGCATCTTTTACAGACATATCTTGGGGAAATACTAAATGTAAATCTATATATCGCTTATTTCCGGACTTTCTAGTTCTTAATTTGTGAAAATTGCAGTATCCTAAATTGTATTTAGATAAGGTTTTGGTTATGGTGTCAATTTCTGTATCACATAATTTTACATCTAACAAAGGATTGAAGGCAGTTTTTAAGAGAACAAAAGCTTCCTTCAAAATAAATACAGCTACAAGTATAGCTATTAAGGGATCTAAAAAATAAAAATTTGTAAGCCATATAAAAAACAATCCCAGACCAACCCCTAAAGAAGTATATACATCAGTTTTAAGGTGAAGAGCATCTGCTTCTAATGCTATTGAGTCTACTTTTTTTGATGTTTCATATAGTTTCCTAGATACCAAATAATTTATACCTGCAGACAAAAACATAATTAGAAAACCAACATTTGATGAAAACATTTCTTGTTTGTTTAATATTTTTCCCACAGATTCTATTATTATCCATAAAGAGGCCACCAAAATTAGCATTGCCTCTATTACGCCAGATACATTCTCGAATTTACCATGACCGTAGGGATGCTCTCTATCCGCCGGTTTAGATGATATTTTCACAGAGAAAAATGCTATTATAGATGCTGCTAAATCCATAGTAGAGTGTATAGCCTCAGATATAATACTAACTGAGCCAGTGATTAATCCTACTATTAATTTTATGATTATTAGGCTGGTGTTAGAGAATATAGAAAGTCTTGCTGCCTTTACCTTTTCTTCCAATCAAAACATCTCCCTTTAAATTCAGAAATTATCAAATGATAAATGGTAATATCTATTATAATAGAGGAAAAAACTTTGTAAGTCAATAGAAAAATCACTCGATATATTTTATCAATTGATAATAAAAATTAGTTTAAATATCATTAGGGCCTGTAAATTAAATTACGTATTTATTATATGTGAAAGAGGCAATTTTGATTAAGTTATTTGAAAATAAAATGTTTTTATATGCATGAGAATTTGTATATTTCAAATAATAGATAAAAGAATATATACTTAGAGGAGGGTAATAAATTTATGCTTAAAATTATGAAGACTATGGATGGAAATGAAGCAGCAGCATATGCTTCTTACGCATTTACAGATGTGGCTGCCATATATCCAATTACACCATCTACGCCTATGGCCGAAGGTGTAGATGAATGGTCAGCCCATGGAAAACAGAACATTTTTGGTCAGACAGTTAAAGTAGCTGAAATGCAGTCCGAGGCAGGAGCTGCAGGGGCAGTACACGGTTCCTTAGCAGCAGGTGCATTAACTACTACATATACGGCTTCTCAGGGACTTTTACTTATGATTCCCAATATGTATAAAATAGCAGGAGAACAATTGCCTGCAGTGTTTCATGTAAGTGCTCGGGCAGTTGCGGCTCATGCACTTTCAATCTTTGGAGATCATCAGGATGTTATGGCCTGCAGGCAGACCGGGTTTGCCCTTTTAGCTTCGTCTAGTGTTCAAGAGGCAATGGATTTAGCCTTTGTAGCCCATTTAAGTGCCATAAAGTGCAAAGTGCCATTTTTACACTTTTTTGATGGATTTAGAACTTCGCATGAATATCAAAAAATAGAAGTTATAGATTATGAAGCTGTTAAACCTCTGGTGGATTATGATGCCATACAGGAATTCAGAAATAGGGCTTTAAACCCAGAGCATCCTACAGTTAGAGGAACTGCCCAAAATCCAGATATATACTTTCAAAGCAGAGAAGTCTCAAATAAATTCTATGACAAAGTGCCTGAAATGGTAGAGATGTATATGAATGAGATAAATAAAATAACTGGAAAAAGTTATAAACCTTTTGAATATTATGGACATAAAGATGCTGAATATGTAATTGTAGCTATGGGCTCTGTATGTGATACCATAGATGAAACTGTGGACTATTTAATAAAGAAGGGAAAAAAGGTAGGATGTATAAAAGTACATCTTTACAGACCTTTTTCAGAAAAGCACTTTTTACAGGTATTGCCGTCTACTGTTAAAGCCATATCAGTTTTAGATAGGACCAAAGAACCAGGATCTATTGGTGAACCTTTATATTTGGATGTATGTAAAATATTCTATGAAATGGATAATAAACCTTTAATATTTGGAGGAAGGTATGGACTTGGCTCTAAAGACACCACTCCTTCTCAAATATTGGCTGTATTCCAGAATATGATAAATAGTAAGCCAAAGAAAAGATTCACTATTGGTATAATAGATGATGTAACTAATACTTCTCTTGAAGAGCAGGGAATTGTAGAAACTACTCCTGAGGGAACTATAAGCTGTAAATTTTGGGGCTTAGGCTCTGATGGCACTGTAGGTGCAAATAAATCGGCTATAAAAATAATAGGGGATAATACCAATCTTTATGTTCAGGCCTATTTTTCCTATGATAGTAAAAAATCTGGAGGAACTACTATATCTCATTTAAGATTTGGTAAAAAAATAATTAAGTCTCCTTATCTTGTACACAGTGCGGATTATGTGGCTTGCCATAACAAATCTTTTATATATAATTATAATATATTAAAAGGATTAAAAAAGAATGGAACTTTCGTGCTTAACTGTCCTTGGGAACAAAGAGAATTGGAAGAACGACTTCCAGCTTATATAAAGAAATATATATCTGAAAATAATATAAAATTTTATATTATAGATGCAGTTAAAATTGCAGGAGAAATTGGCCTTGGTGGAAGAATTAATATGGTAATGCAGGCAGTATTTTTTAAATTAGCTAACGTAATACCTATAGACCAGGCCATTAAATACTTAAAAGAGTCAATAGAAAAGACATATGGAAGAAAAGGTGAGAATATAGTAGAAATGAATAAAATGGCAGTGGATAGATCCATAGAAGCTATTATAAAGGTGGATGTACCTGCAGGTTGGCCAAATGCAAAGGCTGACTGTAATGAAGTTAATGATGATCCGGATTTTATTAAAAACATTCAGAAGCCTATGGCCAGAAATGAAGGAGATGATTTACCAGTAAGCGCATTTTTAGATAGAGCAGACGGAGCATATCCACTTGGAACAACGGCCTATGAAAAGAGAGGCATAGCTGTAATGGCGCCGGAATGGCAAATTGATAAGTGTATTCAGTGTAATCAATGTGCACTTATTTGTCCTCATGCTACTATAAGGGCTTTCCTTTTAGATGAGGAAGAAGTGAAAAATTCACCGCAGGGATTTAAAAGCAAAAAAGCTGTAGGTAGTGGACTGGATAAATTGAACTTTAAGATACAGATAAGCCCCATGGACTGCACCGGTTGTGGAAATTGTGCAGATATATGTCCTGCGCCAGGGAAGGCACTTATTATGAAACCTCTGGAGAAACAGATTGATGTTGAATCAGAGAACTGGAATTACGCAGTAAAAATAACTCCAAAAGAAGATCTGGCAAGCAGAAACACATTGAAGGGTAGTCAATTTGTAAAACCACTTTTAGAATTTAATGGAGCTTGTCCGGGTTGTGGAGAAACTCCTTATATAAAATTACTTACCCAGCTGTTTGGTGAAAGAATGATGATTGCCAATGCCACAGGGTGTTCCTCCATATGGGGGGCAAGTGCTCCATCTATAGCATATACTAAGAATTTAAATGGAAAAGGACCGTCCTGGGGAAATTCATTATTTGAAGATAATGCAGAATATGGCTATGGCATGTCTTTGGCAGTAAAACAAATGCGAGAAAGACTTAAATTTCTTATAACTTCATATTTGGAAAATTGTAAACATGATAATATAATAGAAGCTTTTAGCGAGTGGCTCAATACTATGGAAGATGGTAACCAGTCCCAAATTGCTTCGGCTAAAGTTATAAAAGCCATCGAAAGTTATGATTACTCAAAGGATCCTATATTAAAAGAAATAATTGATAAAAAAGATTATCTGGCTAAAAAGTCCCATTGGATAATAGGTGGAGATGGCTGGGCTTATGATATTGGATTTGGAGGTGTAGATCAGGTATTAGCTTCAGGGGAAGATGTGAATCTATTTGTAATGGATACAGAAGTTTATTCAAATACAGGAGGACAGTCTTCTAAGGCTACCCAGACTGGCGCTGTAGCGAAGTTTGCAGCCTCAGGTAAAGTAATGAAAAAGAAAGATTTAGGGCTTATGGCAATGAGTTATGGCTATGTATATGTAGCACAGATTTCCATGGGGGCAAATATGAATCATACTATAAAGACAATAATAGAAGCTGAAAATTATAAAGGACCTTCCTTAATAATAGCTTATTCTCCATGTATAAATCATGGTATAAAAACTGGAATGGGAACTAGTATGGCTGAAGAAAAAAAGGCAGTGGAATGTGGATACTGGCATTTATATAGGTTTAATCCTATATTAAAGTTAGAAGGTAAAAATCCTTTTATTTTAGATTCTAAGGAAGCAAAATCTTCTTTTAGGGAATATATAGATGGAGAAGTGAGATTTTCTTCACTAAAAAATATTTTTCCGGAAAAGGCTGAAGGATTGTTTGATTTGGCTGAAAGAAATTCTAAAGATAGGTATGAAATATATAAAAAATTGTCACAAATATAAGAATAAGTTAAAGGCTGTTTTGAAAACAGCCTTTAACTTATTTTTCATTACTGTCTACCCATTCTTTAGCATTTTTAACTTCCGTTTCATTTGGTATAGTTACTTTTGAAATTGGCTTGGTTTTAGTTATATTTGCCCAGGCAGCTGTTTGGTGATTTTCTAGAATATCTTTGTTAACTTTTTCTTTGTTTTGATTTTTTAACATTATTTATATCACCTCTATGTATAGTATTTTCGGAAAGATGTTAATTATAAGTGAAAAAATTTTCTAAAAATAGTGTAATTAAAAGGTTGTAAAGAAGAAAAAGTGATTTTTAGCCCCCTAAAGTCACGTCTTGATGGCTATACCATTTAAGGGCCTGCATTAAATGTTCAGGTTTAAAATCCGGCCAATAATCATTTATTATATAAAAATCTGAGTATACTGATTGAACAGGAAGAAATCCGCTGAGTCTTCTTCGTCCTCCCCATCGTATAATTAAATCTACTCTTGTTATGTCTTTGGAATTTAAACTAGACATGATAGAAGATCTATTTGTGGTCTCAAGCTTTTTTGCCTTACCTAAATCCCATTCCCAGCCGTAATTTACTAAAAAATTAATTTTTATTCCTCCTTTACCAAAATCTTTTCTAACCGTATAGGGAAGAAGAGCTTTTGGGAACATAGGAGAGTCTGCGTTTCCTACTACTAAAAGAGAAGCATTTTCCATAGATAACATCTTCACAGCTTCTATGCAAGCTTTAGTGAATGCTTTAGTTTGAAGAGCAGGTCTTTTGGTGTTATCTGTAGTGAATCCATAAAAGGTTAATTCTTTTATGCCTAACTTTTTACATGATTTAAATAACTCAATACCAGGTTTTAGACCAAAACTATAACCTTCTTCTTTTCCCATACCATTTTTTAGTGCCCATCTTCTATTTCCATCTGGAATTATTCCTATGTGAGCTGGCATCACCATTTTTAAATCCTCCTTTTTGTTTGAGGTATCTTAAAAAAGATATCTAAGTAGTAACTTAAATTATTGCCAATAATTTGAGTTATTATTCTAAAAATCATATAATTAAAATTTTGTCAGGTCCATTTTGGCTGTAGTTAGTAAAATTGACGTGGTATCTTTCACTTGTTATTTATTTTCAGATACTTTATAATAAAATAGTAAAGTAAATGGATGTATAGAAATTTTTAAGTTTGTAGAAATTTGATGATTTCTGGAATAGAAGCTTATAAAATTTAGAATAGTAGGTGAGTTTTTTTATGCAAGATGTAATTTTGACAGAAGCTGGTAAGAAAAAATTAGAAGATGAATTAGAATATCTGAAGATGGTTAAAAGAGTAGAAATTAAGGCTGCTTTAAAAGCTGCCCGTGCACAAGGGGATCTTAGTGAAAATGCTGATTACAGTGCAGCTAAAGAGGATCAATCTATGACTGAGACTAGGATACAAGAACTTGAAAATCAACTTAAAAATGCTGTGATAATAGAGAGTTCATCGGAAAAAGATGTGTTTGATATAAATAGGACTGCTTTAGTAAAGTTTTATGATGTGGATGAAGTTGAAGAGGTCACCCTGGTAAGTTCTGTAGAATCAGATGTTAAAAATATGAAGATAAGCATAGAATCTCCTTTAGGAAAGGCTCTTTTTAGATTAAAGATAGGAGATAGGGCAACAGTAATATCACCTGATGGAAACTATGATGTACAGATAAAAGAATTGTTATAATATCATATTTCATGTCTGGAAGATATGTTTACTACATAGGCAGAGGAGTTTATATGAAACTCCTTTTTTGTAATTTAAAAATAAATTTACAACAAATTAAAGATTTAGTAAATGAAACAGTGGATTGATATTTGTGAAGATGAATAATTTTCTTATAAATCACATATCTTAAACTTGTAACTATAGATGAGATAACCCATTAGGCATAGGAGTGTGTATGCTTATTTCTAATCTACACTTATAGGGACTTTTTTGCTTAATTTATGATTTAAAGTAATATATTTGCAATTTATAAGTGACATATATGGAGTTTGCAGGTATAATATAGTTATTATAATGAAAGAGGTGAATTTATTGAAGAGTAATGAAAAGACTTCTTTGGTGCTCATGGTTCAAAATTCCCATAGAATATTTTGTTATTATAACATATCACCTATGACAGTGAAAGAGTTTGAAGACAGACATGGAGAAAAATCTTGGAAAAATTCAAAGCCGGTTATAAAAGTCTATTCTGTAGAAAATGGTATAGCTAAAAATATAAAAACAATTTTTATAGATCCCTTTGCAGATAGCTGGTATATAGATGTGGAAAAAGACGATATGGATTTATTCGTAAAATTAGGCAGGGTTATACCAGACAATACCTTTGTTGCGTTTGCAGTTTCAAATACAGTGACAACTCCGAGGGATAATGGGTCTTCAGACACTTCTCTTTGTTTTGTAGATGTTTCTAAAGATTTTATATCTAATGTAGAGGCGGAACTTCCTAAATTTGAAGAAAGTAAAGTAAGTTGTAATGAACCTAAACCATATCCTTTTATAATCAGTAAAAAAAAAGTGAATATCCCCAATTAATATTTAAAGACAATTATTATTACGATGAATTTATAGACAAATACATGGAAAAGTTAGAGGAAAAATATATTTTAACTTCTTCTAGAGGAGGTGTAAAATGACTAAAGGATATATTTCTATTATACTTCACAGTCATATGCCTTTTATAAGACATCCCAATTTGAAGGATCCATTAGAGGAAAGGTGGCTGCTTGAAGGTATAAGTGAGTGCTATATACCTCTTATAGATATATATGACAAACTTATAGAAGATAATGTGGATTTTAAGATAGCTATGTCTATAACCCCTACTTTAATGACTATGTTAGAGGATGATTATTTAAATAATAAATATTTACGATATTTAAAAAAATCTATAGAGCTTTCTGAAAAAGAAATAAAAAGAACAAAACATAGTAAGGAACTTAATATGCTTTCTGAGTTCTATAATGAAAGATTTTGCAGAATATTAGAAGTATATAAAAATTATGACTACAATATAATGAATGCCTTTAGAAAATTTGACAAATTAGGATGTTTGGAAATATTAACCTGTTCAGCTACTCATGGGCTTTTACCGCTGCTTGCTATAAATCCAGAAACAATTAAAGCACAAATAGCAGTAGGTGTCCAGTGTTATTTGGAACATATGGGACATATGCCTGATGGAATGTGGCTTCCTGAATGTGCCTATACTTATTCTTTGGACTATATACTTAAAGAATTCGGAATTAAATATTTTGTAGCAGAGAATAGAGCAATTATCAATGCTTCTCCAAAACCTAGATATGGGGTTTATGCACCTATTGCACTTCCTAATGGAATTTCTGTGTTTGGAAGGGATATGGAGTCGTCTTATCAGGTATGGAGTGACTTTATGGGTTATCCAGGAGATTTCAACTATAGGGAATTTTATAGAGACATAGGATATGAACTTCCTTTAGAATATATAAGTCCTTATATAAATGAGAATAGAATTAGAATTGATACTGGAATAAAATACTATAGGATAACTGGTGATACAGACAGAAAAGAATACTATAATAGAAAAAAAGCCATGGAAAAGATAAAAAGTCATGGAGAGCATTTTTCAAGATGTAGAGTGGAACAAATTGATGCAATCAGTGAACACATGGAGCAGCCACCTATAATAGTATGTCCTTATGATACAGAACTGTTTGGACATTGGTGGTTTGAGGGTCCTGATTTTATAAATGAATTTATAAGAAGGTCTTCCCAGGATAACTGCAATTATAAGTTAATTTCTCCTATGGATTATTTAAAAAAATACCCTGTAGTTCAGTGTTCAAGCCCATGTCCTTCAAGCTGGGGGGAAAATGGAGACTTTTCTGTATGGATAAATCCCTCAAATCAATGGATATATAGAGAGATACATAAATGTGCAGAGTATATGATAAGACTTTCTAATACCTATGTAAACCCTACAGATTTACAAAGAAGGGCTTTGAATCAAGCAGCCAGGGAACTGATGCTGGCAGAATCTTCAGATTGGCCTTTTATCATAAAAAATAATACTACTGTAGAGTATGCTGTTAAAAGAATAAATACCCACGTGGATAGATTTAATAAACTCTATGATGGTATAACTAAAAATGCTATTGATTTGAAAAATTTATCAGACTTGGAATCCCTAGACAACATATTTCCTAATATTGATTATAAAATTTATCAAAAATTTAAATTTAATGTATAAGTACTACAAAAAGCCCTAAAACCTTTGGAATATAGTTTGGTGTATAGGGCTTAATTATTTTACTGTCAAGATAATTTGAAAAATTTAATTTATCACTAAAAAGCGGACGATATTTATGGATAAATCATTAATTTTTCTTACTTTTAGCTAGCTCTACAGAAACTCTTCTACTTTGAAGTTTTTTTCCGTTGGACTTCTTTAATATGATAGCTGCAACTCTTTCGGGAACATTTATAAAGGTAAATTTATTTAATATATCTATATCACCTATTTCATATGCTTCTACTGAAGAAGTTTCGCTTATAAATTTTACTAATTTTCTCGGAGTTATATTATCCATTCTACCTATAGAGAAAAATAATCTTACATTACTGTCTTCTATACCTATGGAATTTTCCTTATAATCAAAACTTAGTTCTTTATCAAAAATTATTTTCATAAGTGCAGCAGCTACGTCTACCAGGTTATATTCTTCATCTAATTCTGTAGCTACTGGAATAAAGTTTTTATAATCATTTTCCAATATAACTTTTTTTATTTTTTCTTCTATATTCTTATATTTAGCCTCAAATATTTCATCTATAGTAGGAATATCTTTTCTTTTTATCTTGCTTTTGGTAAATTTCTCTATTTGTTTTAATAATATATATTCCCTGGGTGTCACTAGGGAATAGGCAATACCCTCTCTATTGGCTCTTCCAGTTCTTCCTATCCTATGAACGTAGGATTCTATATCTTGTGGGAGATCATAATTTATAACATGGGAAACATTTTCTACGTCTATACCTCTTGCGGCCACGTCTGTAGCTATTAGAAAATCAAGAGAATTTTCCTTAAATTTTCTAAGGGTATTTAGTCTTTGGTTCTGTCCCATATCTCCGTGCATGCCTTCCACATTATATCCTCTGGCCTGCATGCTTTCTACTAGCTCATCTACCCCACGTTTAGTCTTACAAAATATTATGGCACTGGAAGGCTCATCTACATCTAAAATTCTGCATAAAGATTCAAATCTATCTTTATGTTTTATTTCATAATAATATTGTTTTGTCTTTTCAACAGTTAGTGTGTTTTTAGCTATTGTTATATATTTTGTGTTTGTTTTCATATATTTGGAAGCTAATCTTTTAATTTGATCTGGCATGGTAGCAGAAAAAAGCAGCGTTTGTCTGTCTGAGTTGGAAGCTTTTATTATTTCTTCTATGTCCTCTATAAAACCCATATCTAGCATTTCATCTGCTTCATCTAGTATCAAAAATTCTATACCACTTAAATCCAGAGTATTTCTGTGGATATGATCTAGTATTCTTCCAGGAGTACCTACTACTATGTTTATGCCTCTCTTTAAAGATTTAATCTGTCTTTCTATAGGTTGACCACCATATATAGGAAGTAATAGTATTTTCATAAATTTTGCAATTCTAGATAGTTCATCATTAACCTGAATGGCTAGTTCTCTTGTTGGAGTAATTATGAGGGCTGAAATATGTTTATTTCTAGGAGTTATTTTACTTAACATTGGTGCTCCAAAGGCTAAAGTTTTTCCAGTACCTGTTTGTGCCTGACCGATAACGTCATTTCCTTCTAATATTATAGGAATAGATTCTGCTTGAATTTGTGATGGCTCTTCAAATCCCATGTTGTCTATTGCTTCAAAAACCTTGGGATGTAAATTTAAATCGTTAAAACTAATATTTTTCATTAAAATTCCTCTTTCTTTTTTATATTGCAAAGCAAAGTTTATCATATCATAGTATATACATATTATCAAATTTTAATTTGATTTTTAAACACTTTTTATTTGTAAAAATATAATTTATAATAGAATGTACTACAACTTTATATTTTTAAAAGGAGAATTAAATATGTTTGATGCTAGACAAAGAGTTTTGCCTAATGGAATAAAACTCATTACAGTAAAAAAGGATACCCAAATAGCAGCTTTTCATACAGCAATTAAGATAGGAGCTCTGTATGAAAATAACAATGAGAGGGGCATATCTCACTTTATAGAACATATGCTTTTTAAGGGTACAGTGTCTAGGAACAATAAGCAGCTAAATATAGATTTAGAGACTTTAGGTGGAGAATATAATGCCTATACAGATAATACCTCTACTGTGTATAGCATTACATGCTTAAGGGAAGAATTACAAAAGTCTATGGATATTATTTCTGATATGCTTATGAATTCTATATTTCCTTTAAAGGAAGTTGAAAAAGAAAAGGAAGTTATATTATCAGAAATGAGAACTAGCAAAGATGATATAGAGGATTATAGTTTTGATAAAATAAATAAAATAGCTTTTAAAAAAAGCCAACTTAGATATAGTGTTGCTGGAGATGAAAAAGATATACGTAAGTTTACAAGAGAAAGTTTAATTGAATTTTATAATAAGTATTATGTACCTAATAATTGCTTTATATCAGTAGTGTCACCTTATGAGCATGAAGAAATTTATAATTTGGTTTGTCAGCATTTTAATCAATGGAAATTTAAAGAGTTTAATCGGGATGATATAATAATTGAATACAATACTCCTTGCAAAAAGATATCTTTTAAAAAGGATATAGAACAAAGTACTATTTTATACCTTTTTACTTTCGGTGAATTGAGTGAAAAGCAGGAATTGGCTCTTAGAATCTTAAATCATAAGTTTGGAGGAAGTAACAATTCTATATTGTTTACAAAATTGCGAGAGGAAAGAGGACTGGCTTATGATGTATATACAGATTTGGATTTAAATGATGGAATAAAAACTTTATATATATATACCTCTGTAAGTGATGATAACTTGAAAACTGCTGTTGATATTATTGAAGACTGTATTGACAAAGTGAAGAATGGAGATATGATTTTTCTGGATGACATGGTTAGTTTAATGAAAAAGGTATTGAAAACTGCAGTGATTTTTACTCTTGAAGATCCTACAGATATGGGAAATTATATTCTGCATCAATCTATGAAAGGAGATGATATATACAAGTTTGTCAATGATATAGAAAAAATTGAAGATATAAAAAAAGAAGATATATATGAAGTAGCTAAAATTGTTTTTAATAATCCCACTATTCATATACTTAAAAGAGGATGATAGGTTTTTGGAGGGGTAATATTTGAATAAGCATGTAGTAACTAAAATTGAACTGCAAAAGAAAAACAAAGATAGGGTTAATATATATTTAAATGAAGAGTTTGCTTTTTCCTGTAGTGCAGAACTTGTTTATAGTTATAATATATCTAAGGATGATGTTTTGGATATAGATTACTTAAAAGGTATAATTGATAAGGATAACTATATAAAGTGCAAGGGTTGTGCGCTGAAAATTATAGAAAGAGCATATAAAACAGAAAAACAGATATGGGATAAGTTAATTCAAAAATATGATGAGAATACTGTTAAAGAATGCATGAAGTTTTTAAAAAGTTATAATTTTATAGATGATGACAAATTTGCAGAAATGTATATAAAGGAGAAAATTCATTCTCAAGGTAGAAATAAAATTAAATGCTCTTTAATAAAAAAAGGCATAAAAGAAAGTATTGTAGATGAAAAATTATGCGGCATAAATAGTTCACTGGAAGAAAAAGCTGCTTTTAATATTGCCAGGAAGAAATATGATGTTATTATTAAAAATGAAGAAAATGCAAATAAAATATACACCAAGCTGGGTAATTACTTAGTGAGAAATGGTTATGACTTTGAGCTGGTGAAAAATATACTGAAAAAAATTATAAAAGAGTATAATTACACTAGTAAACAAAAAAAGACTATGGATCTAAAAAATAATAATAAAGAAAATAGCAGAGATACATTATATGATATTGCAAAGAAAAGGTATGATATAGTAGTAAAATCAGAAAATGATTCCGTGAAAATATACAAAAAGTTAGGAGCATATCTTCTAAGAAGGGGGTATTTGTGGGAGGATGTAAGAAGAGTTTTGAACGAATTGATAAAAGATTTAGTTATTTAATAAATATATCCTTCCCCAATTTTTTGCTGTTTGGAGGTGATGGTTATGAGTATAAATCCAGTAACTATAGCAATAGGAGTAATATTCTTATATCCTCTTATAAAGGGATTTCTATTTAAATTTTCTTCTAATGATTTAAAATTGGATATAGATGATGTAAGCAGAAATGTTTCTTTTATAATATCTTTAATAACTGGTGTGTATTTTGGGAAAAAAATATTTATACAGCATAATTATGGTATATATGATAGGATATATAATATAATACCTGAAGGTATTGCAAGGTATTTGGAAAATAATAATTTTATGATATATATAATTATGATTCCTCTTTTCATATTCATATTGTATAAAATTATAAAGCTCCTGTTAGATCTTCTAAATTATTTGACCCTATATCCTTTACTTGACAGCATAGATAGATTTTTAAAACTTAAAAATAACATTTTTAAAAGAATATTAGGATTGATTTTTCAATTACCTAAGTCAATATGTTATATACTTTTAGTTTCATTTATATTAAATATAACATCTATGTTTAATATAAATTCCAAACTAAATACTTATTTAGAAAATTCAAGGCCCTATAATTCTATATGCAGGGAAATAATAATTCCGGTAACTAATTCAACTATTGCAAAGCAGCTTCCCAACGTAATTAATAATTCTTTTAAAATAGTAATAAGGCAATCAAATTCAAACAACATACAAAATATAGATGATTCAAAACAGTTAAAAAATAATGGAAGCACCGTAATATATTATAATGGAGTTACTATAGATCAGGGAGTAAAATCTAATCAGGAAATTAACACCTTTGCAAAAGCTCTTGCTACAGAAGGGACTAATACCACTGAAAGGTCGGAAATACTTTATAATTGGATAGGCACTAATATAAGTTATGATCATCAAAAGGCTACTAAAGTATTGAACAATGACTTCAATGTGGAATCTGGCGCCATTCCTACCTATAACTCTAAAAAAGGAATTTGTTTTGATTATGCATGCCTTTATGTGGCCATGGCAAGAGCTAATAATATGAAAGTAAGGCTTATAACTGGCGAAGGATTTAATGGAATAAGCTGGGTAAGCCATGCGTGGAATCAGGTATATATTCCGGAGAGAGATAAGTGGATAAATGTAGATACAACTTTCTATAAAGGCGGAGATTATTTTGATAGCAAAAGATTTCAGCTTGATCATAAGAATTCACAAATAGCAGGAGAGTGGTAAAATAAAACCACTCTTTTTAATTGAGATTAGTTTTAGTTAGTTTTTGTTATGTAATTTTTTAATATAGTATTTATAGCTTTTTCACAATCTGAATCCTCATTATCCAGACACCATGCATTATTAAAATATATAAGAGCTTTTTTGGTGTTACTTAACATTACGTAGCAGTATGCAAGATTAAAAAAATATTTGCTTTCCCTCTTCAATTTTATAGCAGAATTTAATAAAGATATTGCTTTTTCATATTTTTTTAATTTTATAAAACATACTGAGGAATTATATAGTGAAGATGCTTCATTATCTTTTATCTGTATTGCTTTTTCATACAGGTCAATAGCTTTTTTATAGTTTTTGATATTATAATATTCATTGGCCTTTTGAAAGTAATTCATTTTAATCCTCCTTAAGTATAGGTGTCTAAAACCTTCTGTGGAATTTATAGTCTTTTAATAAATTTATATCCATTTTTTAAAAAAATATACCAATAGTTTTAAAGGGAGTAAAAAAACACCCTTTAAAACCTAGGACCTGTTGATTAATGAAATATTAATTTTCTCAATTTTTTTTCAGCAAATGTTATGGAGGCATACATTAAGTAGGCTAATATTGAAAGTATGATTATGCTTACCATAACTGTATCTAGTTGAGATATTTGACCACCATAGATTATTAAAAATCCAAGACCTTCTTTTGCTACTAAAAATTCTCCCATTATTACACCTACCCATGAAAGCCCTACATTTATTTTTAAAGAAGATATTAGGGTAGGGATTGAAGAGGGTATTATAAGGTAGGTTAAAATTTGTAATTTTGAAGAACCGAATGTTTTAAGAAGTGTGATTTTATCTCTATCTACTTCCTTAAAACCGTTTAGTACAGTTAATATAGTTACAATTATTGAAATCAATACGGTAACTAAAATAATAGCAGAAATTCCATTACCTACCCAGAATATTATTATAGGGGCTAGAGCAACTTTTGGAAGCGCATTTAATACAACTATATAGGGATCTAATATATCTGAAATAAGCTCAGACCACCAAAGAATTATAGCAATTAAAGTTCCAAGGGCCGTACTTAATAAAAATCCTAATATTGTTTCAAAACAGGTAATTCCAATATGTCTAAATAAGGTTCCTTCATGATAGAGCGCTATAAGATTTTTACACATTCTAGAAGGAGTGCTGGTTAAAAAAGGGTCTATCCATCCTAAATCTCCCGCAACTTCCCATAAAACAAAAAAAGCTATCAAAATTATTATTCTGCATAGTGTAATTTTTTTCTTCCGTCTATTTATGTTTTTTATATACAGTTCGTGTTCTTTCATATAGTCAACCATTAATAGTTCAGCTCCTTCCATATGTCATTAAAATAGATTCTAAATTCTGGATCCTCTCTGCATTTTAAAGGGGAGTCATGAGATTCTTTAAAGTTTATGTTGAATATTTTTTTTATTTTTGCAGGTCTTTTAGACAGAACTATGATTCTATTTGACATGGATACAGCTTCTGAGATATCGTGAGTTACCATTATTGCAGTTTTACCTTCATTTTTTATTATTTCAAATATTTCATCGCTTATGTTTAATCGAGTTTGATAATCTAAAGAAGAGAAAGGTTCATCAAGCAGAAGTACTTCAGGATTAAGTGCTAAAGTTCTTATTAATGCCACTTTTTGCCTCATGCCACCGGATAATTCCGGAGGGTAATGGTATATAAAATCCCATAAGCCGTAGTTTTTTAATAAAGTTACTATTTTATCTTTGTAGGTATCTATAGGCTTATGCTGTATTTTGATTCCAATTAATATATTGTTCCAAATATTCAACCATTCAAATAACTGATCTTTTTGAAACATGTATCCCATTTTAAGGGAAAATGAATCTATTTTATCATTATCTATATATATTTCACCATAAGAAGGCTTTATAAGGCCAGCTACTATATTTAAAAGTGTAGTTTTACCACATCCGGAAGGCCCTACTATACTTAAAAATTCTCCTTTTTCTACAGTGAAATTTATATTTTCCAGTGCTTTAGTAGAATTCTTTAATGAATGATAATTCATGTAGATATTGTTAACAGTTAATTTATCCAAAATATCATCTCCTCGTATCAACTGTGCTTATAATATATATAGTTCATTATATGAATAGATCTAGCATAGTGTTAAAGGTTCATGACTTATATGTTATGGATTCTGTATCTTGGTTTTAAGAACAACTTGTACAATATATTGGAATTGCACATATGCATACATATGTTATAATATAAGTGAAATTATTTTTATTACATCAATGAAGGTATCATTGTGGATAGTTTAACCGTATACAAGAATAGGGTTATTTTTTATACTACAAATATAGGGTATATGTTAAAAATATAATTGTTTAAGACAAAATTTATTTAAAATATAATTAATATGTTTTTTAATTATCTATTATTTTAAAGTTTGTAAAATTCAGTTTAAATTATTAATTTTTAAAAGGTGATTAAGTATGAAAAATTTATTTCACGTAGGTCTAGATGTAGGCTCAACTACCGTAAAAATAGTTGTGTCAGATATAAAGGACAGTATAATTTATAGTAAATATCAAAGACATTTTTCTGATATAAGAAGTACCATAGCCAAAGTTGTTAAGGATGCCTATGAAAAGTTAAAAGATGCCAATATAACTGTGATGGTTACGGGATCTGGCGGGTTATCTGTTTCAAAATGGCTTAGTATACCATTTATTCAGGAAGTAGTAGCTTGTACCAACACCGTAGAGAAATTTATTCCAGATACTGATGTAGCCATAGAGTTAGGCGGTGAGGATGCTAAGATAACCTTTTTTGATGGTGGTATTGATCAAAGAATGAATGGAACTTGTGCAGGGGGGACAGGAGCATTTATTGACCAGATGGCATCTCTTCTTCAAACAGATGCCCAAGGACTAAATGAATTAGCTAAAAACTATAAAGTTATTTATCCTATAGCTGCTAGATGTGGAGTATTTGCTAAAACTGATGTTCAGCCACTTTTAAATGAAGGAGCTGCAAAAGAAGATATTGCAGTATCTATATTTCAATCAGTGGTAAACCAAACTATAAGTGGACTTGCTTGTGGTAAATCTATAAAGGGCAACATCGCTTTTTTAGGAGGACCTTTATACTTTTTATCGGAACTTAGAAAAAGGTTTATAGAAACCCTAAAACTTACTGAAAATCAGGTGATTTTTCCTGAAAATTCTCAAATATTTGTAGCAATGGGGGCTGCTATATCCTCTAAAAACGAAGAACCTGTTCCTTTTAGGACTTTGATAGACAATTTACCAAGTTTGAATAAAACTTTAAAAGATGAAATCCAGATACTTAGACCTCTCTTTAAAGACCAAAAAGAATTTAGTGATTTTAAAGAAAGACACAGTAGAAACAAAATAAAGAGAAAAAATTTAGATACATTTAATGGGGACTGTTATCTGGGAATAGATGTAGGGTCTACAACCACTAAGGCGGCTCTTATAGATGAACAGGGAAATTTGCTTTATTCTTTTTATGGAAGTAATAACGGAAATCCATTAAAATCTACAATAAATATATTAAAGGATTTATATAAAAAATTACCAGAGGACGCTGTTATAGTGAATTCAGCAGTTACAGGCTATGGAGAAGGTCTTACAAAGGCAGCATTGTCTGTGGATATAGGTGAAGTGGAAACAGTTGCCCACTATAAAGCTGCAGAGTTTTTTCAACCTGGTGTGGATTTTATACTGGATATTGGCGGACAGGATATGAAGTGTCTTAGAGTAAAAGATGGAATAATTGATAGTATAATGCTAAACGAGGCTTGTTCATCTGGATGTGGTTCGTTTATAGAAACTTTTGCTAAATCATTAAACATGAATGTGAGAGATTTTGCAAGTTCTGCAGAAAGTTCTAAAAAACCAGTAGACCTAGGCTCCAGGTGTACGGTATTTATGAATTCTAGAGTTAAACAAGCTCAAAAGGAAGGGGCTTCTGTGGGAGATATATCTGCAGGACTTTCTTATTCCGTTATAAAAAATGCCCTATTTAAAGTTATAAAAATAACCAACCCGGACCATTTAGGGAAAAAAATAATAGTTCAAGGGGGAACTTTTTATAATGATGCCATATTAAGGGCTTTTGAAATTATATCTGAACGAGAAGCTGTAAGACCTGATATAGCAGGTCTCATGGGTGCTTTTGGCTCTGCGCTTATTGCAAAAGAACGATATGATGGAGTTTATAAAAGTACTTTATTAAATGAAAAAGAACTAGATAACTTCACTACGGAAATCAATATGAAAAGGTGTGGAAAATGTTCTAATAATTGTCTTTTAACTATAAATAAGTTTTCAGATGGAAAGGAATTTGTATCAGGAAACAGATGTGAAAGAGGTGCGGGTTTAGAGAACAATACTCTAAGTGTGCCAAATCTTTTTGATTATAGATATGATAGAATATTTAATTATGTTCCCCTTAAGAGAAGTGAAGCCAAAAGAGGACAAGTAGGTATACCTAGAGTTTTAAATTTATATGAAAACTATCCATTTTGGTTTACTTTCTTTACGGAATTGGGTTTTAGAGTAGAATTGTCTTCACGTTCTTCAAAACACATTTATGAAATGGGAATAGAAACGATACCTTCGGAATCAGCTTGTTATCCTGCTAAAATAGTACATGGACATATAATGAATCTGATAAACAGGGGAATAGATTTTATATTTTACCCTTGTATACCCTATGAGCAAAAAGAACAGCAGGAAGCAGATAATAATTACAATTGCCCTATAGTAACTTCCTATCCGGAAGTTATAAAAAATAATATAGATATAATCAGGGAAAAGAAGATTAATTTTAAAAATCCATTTTTGTCATTGGATAATAAGAAAAGACTTATAAAAAGGCTTCAATATGAATTGAGAGAATTTAATATACCTAAAAGAGAAATATCAAGTGCATTGGAAAAAGCTTTTGAAGAGCATGATAAACTAAAGGAAGATATAAGGTTAAAGGGAGAAGAAACAATAAATTATCTTAAAAAAACAGGGAAAAAAGGCATAGTACTGGCAGGAAGACCTTATCATGTGGATCCGGAAATAAACCATGGAATATCAAATATAATAACATCTTATGATATGGCAGTATTGACAGAAGATTCTGTGGCCCATTTAGGGGTAGTGGAGAGACCTCTAAGGGTAGTAGATCAATGGGTTTATCACTCCAGGCTTTATGCTGCTGCAAGCTTTGTGGCCAATCAGGATAACTTAGAATTAGTACAGTTAAATTCCTTCGGATGTGGATTGGATGCTGTCACTACAGATCAAGTTGAAGAAATATTAAACAGGTATGAAAAAATATATACAGTATTAAAGATTGACGAAGGGAGCAATTTAGGAGCAGTTAAGATAAGAATACGTTCCCTAAAAGCAGCTATTGAGGAGCGAGAAAAATATGGCTTTAAGCCTCATAAAATTGAAGATAACCATAAAAAGGTGATTTTTACTAAAAAAATGAGAAAGGCACACACTATACTATGCCCTCAAATGGCACCTATACATTTTCAATTTATACAGGAGGCATTTAGAGAGTCAGGTTATAATTTAGAAGTATTACCTTCTGTAGATAAAAAAGCAGTGGAAGAAGGGCTGAGATACGTAAATAATGATGCCTGCTATCCTTCTATAATAGTAATAGGACAGTTAATAGAGGCATTGAAATCAGGAAAATATGATATAGATAATACTTCCGTAATAATATCTCAAACCGGCGGAGGCTGCAGGGCTACGAACTATATAGGATTTTTGAGAAAAGCTTTAAAGGAAGCGGGGATGGAGAATATACCCGTTATATCGTTAAATGTAGCAGGCTTAGAAAAGAATCCTGGATTTAAAATTACTGCGGGACTTATAAATAAATCAATGATGGGGCTTTTATATGGAGATTTATTTATGCGGGTACTGTACAGAGTAAGACCTTATGAGAAAACAGAAGGTTCCGCTAATTTGCTCTATGAAAAATGGGTTGAGAAATGTAAGAAGAATGTAAGAAATGGAAGTCACAAAGAGTTTAAAGAAAATATTTATAATATAGTACAGGACTTTGATAATCTGGAAATAAATTATACAACAAAACCTAAGGTTGGGGTTGTGGGGGAAATACTGGTGAAATTTCATCCTACAGCAAACAATAATATTGTAGATATTCTAGAAAGTGAAGGGACAGAAGTGGTAGTGCCTGATTTAATGGATTTTTTCTTATATTGTGCTTATGATGCTGGGTTTAAGTATAAATATTTGTCTGGAAGCTATTTTAATAAAGTTGTGAAAGATGGGGCAATAAAGTTCATTGAATATTTTAGAAGACATATGAATGCTGCATTAAAAAGAAGTAAAAGATTTAGTATGACATCTAATATTGACCAGCTGGCTGAAGATGCTTCTAAGATACTATCCATTGGAAATCAAACAGGAGAAGGATGGTTTTTAACTGCTGAAATGATAGAACTTATAAAAAGCGGTACTAAAAATATTGTATGTATGCAGCCTTTTGCATGTTTACCTAATCATGTAACAGGTAAAGGAATGATAAAAGAGCTAAAAAGGATATATCCAGGCAGCAATATTGCAGCTATAGACTATGATCCGGGAGCAAGTGAGGTAAACCAATTGAATAGATTAAAGCTTATGTTATCTGTAGCATTTAAATCTATGGAAAATGAAGTGGAATTGGAGAATTATAAAGAAAAGCCTGTTCCTGAAGCAGTGCTTGTAGAAAATGGGAATAAATTATATATGTAAAATTTAAGCTTAGGTATGTGATAATCAAGTGATTCTTAGGTTCAGGTGGAGTTTGCTTATAGAGATGCTTTTCTCCATCTGAACCTTATTAACAGTATTCTTAGTGTCTTTAGCACTTAGAATACGTTATCCTTTAGGAGAAGAACTTATCCAGGCGTGTAGCAGTGCTTATCTCCCACTTTGATAGAAAAGCAGAGAACCAAAATTTTTAATTTTGTGTGAATCGCTTTCACAGAGTGCGATGGGAGTATTAGCACTGGTAGCGTTCGGATAAATTAATGTATTGGTTGATTTGATCATACCTAAGCTCATGAATCTTTAAACAAAAAATAAAAGAAAATACCCCGTAGAAAGGGTATTATGTGAAAATATTTTTTATTTAGAATACTTGGGCAACATATTCTAAGGTAATAATATCATAAATAAATTTAAATTACAATAAAATTTATTTTAACTTGATATAATAATTTTTTAGTTTTATAATTTAATTGCGAATTGTTTGTACAATAATTAATATAGTAATAAGTATCAACATTCTTAGAAGAACTTATCTAGGGGGCGCAGTAGTGTTTGTCCTTCACTTAAAAGAAGCTGAGGGTGGGGGGGTGTTATACATTGAAAGAGAGGGGGCGAAAATTTAGTCACTGTATATTTAAAGATACGGTTGCTAAATAATTGTATGGTTATAAAAGAAATAAAGGGAAATACATTTTGTATTGATACGGGAATGACTTACATACCTTTTTATAAAATTAACCATGAAGAAATTATTATGTTAGATTCAGGACTTCATGGAGCAGAGACAGATGGAATAGAACGGCTTTTGAAAGCAAATAACCTTAAATTGGTGGGCATAATATGTAGCCATGCCCATATAGATCATGTGGGAAATAATTCGTATTTCAAGAAAAAATATAATTGTATTATTGCCATACCTAAATATGAAGCTTTTATCTGTAGTTCAACAATGAATTTAAAGTTTTATTATGGAAATCAGACTTCATCTGATATTAAAGAAAATTTTGAACATATGGTCTTTGAATCAGATATTATAATTTCGGACAATCAGGATTATATACATGTATATGGTGTTAAATTTAAAATTATCCATACGCCGGGACATAGTCCTGCGCATATATGTATTGTTACTCCTGATGATGTAGCATATTTAGGGGATACCCTTATAAGCTATGAAGTTATGGAAGGGGCTAAAATGCCATATACTTATACCATAAGTGAAGATTTAAAAAGTAAAACAAAGCTCTATGATTTAAAGCATGATAAATACATAGTGGCACATAAAGGAATTTATGATGATGTTACTAAGCTCATAGCAGATAATATAAATTTTTATAAAAATATAGCAGCGAAAGTATATAATATCATAGATGCCCCTATTACAATGGAGACTATTGTAAAAAATGCTATTAATAATTTTGGTATCGGTATAAGTGGTATAAGTAAGTACATTACAATGGAAAGAATGGTAAGATCTTATGTAGAATATTTAGATGAAATGGGAATGATAACATTAAACATAGAAGATGGATTTCTCAAATATTCAAAAGTTACATAAGGCTATGTTATAAAAAAGTTAAATAAGAACTGCAATATTTTTTATACAGTTCTTATTTAAAATGCCATAGTTTAGATTTTTTATAGAGTAACTAATTTTTATCTATTTCTACAAATTTACTTGAGTCAACACGGCATACAGGACAGACTTCCGGAGGATTATCTCCCTCAACTACTACACCACAAACAGTACATTTCCATTTTTTTGTAGACGCCGATTTTAGAGGTTCAGATGTTTCATCAGAGTTTTCTATAACCTTTTTTGCAAAGTCTCTTCCGAAGTTATAAGCAGACATTAACTCTTCGTCAGATGGCTTAAAATTTATTTTAAGTCCTGGAGTTAATAAGTTCATCCTAAGTTGTTGCAATCTAGCTTCAATATTTGTTACAGCTTCACCGCTCCAGCCATAAGATCCAAAGGCAGCAGCCACTTTACCGCCGTGTACTATAGGGTTTAAAGAAATCAATATATCAAGAATTGGTTTTAAAGCGTCGCCATTAATAGTTGGAGAACCAAATAACATTCCATCTGCTTTCTCTATATTTTCTATGATTTCATTTACATCACTGTAAATTACATTATAAGGTTGTATTTCAAAATCTCCAGAATCCTTTATACCCTCAATTATTTTATTTGCAAGAGATTCAGTGTACCCATAGGCAGATACGTAAGGTATTACTATATATTTTTTTTCATTGGATTTTGCAGGTGCACTCCACTCCTTATATAGATTTACTATTCTTAAAGGCTCTTTCCTTAAAACAGGACCATGCCCAGGACATATAATGTCAATTTTTAAATCTTTGATTTTGTCAATTGCCTCAAGTACATATTTTTTAAAAGGACTCATTATACCATCAAAATAATACTTTAAAGCATCCATGTAGCCTTTTTCATCTTCATTTAAATCGTTGAATATATTTGAATTACAGTAGTGTGCACCAAAAGAATCACAAGTAATTAAAATATTATCTTCTGGAACATAAGTATATATGGAGTCAGGCCAATGAAGAAATGGCGCAGAAATAAACTTTAAGGTTTTATTTCCAAGGCTCAAAGTATCACCGTCTTTTACTGCAATAGAATCAAATTTTTTATTTGATATGGATTTTATAAATCTAAGTGCAGCCTTAGAGCCTACAAGTTTTGCATTAGGTGCAAGATCCAGCAACTTTGCTATAGAGCCAGAATGATCCGGTTCAGTATGATTAATCACTATGTAGTCTATATTATTTACATCTACATTTGCTGAGCTTAGCCTTTCTAAAAATTCATCAAGGAAGCTTTCTTTTGCAGTCTCGAATATAGCAGTCTTTTCACTTCCTTTTATTACATATGAATTGTAAGTAGTTCCGTAAGGTGTATTCATTACTATATCGAATATTCTAAGGTTTGGATCCAATGCTCCTACCCAATAAATATCTTTTTTTATTTCTAAAGCATTCATATTTAATACCTCCTATTCATTATTAATAAATAATTATTATTAATATATTTTTATTATATTATACATCTTCATTAAAATCAAGTCGAATACAAATAATTATTAATGAAAAATTGTTTTCCGTTATACTGGTGATTAGAACTATTGAGAAATGCTTTTTTCCATCTTAATCTTAGAAGAACTTAAAATTTATGATTTGAAACCATATTTATTAACATTACAAAGGCCATAATTATATCTATAATAAGTGCAAAAACTATAATAGCATTTGTACCAAACCTTGCAAATAAGAATCCAAATATAGGTGCACATAGAATCCCTGAAAATCCAACTATACAATCGAATAGGCTTAAGCAGCTTGTTTTGTATTTTTCTGGTGCAAGATCATATATGTATGTTTTGTAAGAGGCATCCATAAGACCAAAGGCAAAACCTGATAATATGCCCATAAGCATTACTGCAAGTGCATTACTAAATATATAAATTACCACGAGCCTTATTGCCTGAAGAAGAAAAGCTGCAAAAATAAGACTCTTATTCTTATATTTTTTAAGCAAACTAGCAGTAAGGAAATAAGTAACTATCTCAGGAGTAGCATCAAAAAAGTACGTTAAACCAAGGCTTAAGGTTCCGCCACCATAATCCTTAACCAGAACACCCAGATAATTATATATTCCCATGTACACAAAATTATACATAGATACTATAATTAACATTACAATAAAAGATTTAATTCTAAGGATCTGAATTAATGCTTCCTTTACAGAAACCTTAGGATTTTTGTCTTTAATATTTTCTATATACCTCTCATCATTTATGTATATAATTATTAAAGCAAACATAACCACTGCAGCAATGTACAGATAATATATGTTCCATCCAAACTTCCAAAGAAGCAACCCGAGGAGTGCTCCTGAAAGACCATAGCCTACAGAACCAAAGCCTCTGATCTTTCCAAAATTATTTTGCTCTCCATATGCTTTTAATGTACTGATACACCAGGTATCAAAGAGTGTTGAGGCACCTCCTATAAAAAAGCCCCACATAGATATTAAAAGGCATACTTGCCAATTCAATCTGGCCAAGGGTAACCCTGCGGCTACAATTAACCCGATGCTGATTGATGATAACATGATTTTTTTTATACATCTTAATTTATCTACAAGATAGCCTAAAAAACTATGGCCTACGAGCATTGATATACTATAAAATGTTACTGTTATTCCAATTTGCTCTTTTGAAAAACCAATCTGTGATATGTACATTGTATACATACCACTCACACTAATTATCATACCCCAGTATATAAACGCAAAAACTCTAAACTTATTAAAATCTTTATGAATTATAATCCTCATCCCATTTCAAAACTGATATGTTATTAAAATTGTATCAGAAAGATTTAAAGAAAGAAATAGTCCAATAGTTTAATAATAAATATTACTGCAAACTTCTTATAATATATTTGTCATATGATAGTTTCAATGTGATAAATAATGTGGTAATATAATGTAGGAATCTGTAAAAAATTGAATTATTCTATAAGTTCCTCATACTACATAATAAACAGAGGTGAAAAAATGGACATATTCTTGTTAATAGGTATTATTGTGGGATTGTGTGCAGTTGGTGCCGGATTACTTATGAAAGGTGCAAGTGTTTCTATATTATTTAGTCCTGAAGCAATGATGGTAATTCTTGTAGGTACAATTGCAGCTGTAATGAATTCTTTCCCGAAAAAGGAACTTCTCAATATACCAAAAATATTGGGAGTTATTTTTAGAGAAAAAGGAACTGAAGATACTGCAGAAATAATTAAATATATTATTGGCTTATCTCAAGAAACTCGAAAAAATGGACTATTATCATTAGAAAGTAAGATTCATGAACTGAGCAATGAATTCATGAAACTAGCATTAGAAATGGTGGTTGACGGTATTGAACCCGGATATATTAGACAAGTCCTTGTTGATGAAATTGAGGGAATGGAAGAGAGACATCGAAGCGGTGCCTCAATTTTTACAACAGCAGGAGGGGTCTCTCCTACTCTTGGAGTTTTAGGTGCAGTTATCGGATTGATTGGTGCCCTTGGAAACCTAAATGATACTCAAAAGCTCGGAGAATCCATAGCTGCAGCTTTTGTTGCCACCCTCTATGGAATTTTCTTTGGGTATGTTATTTGGCATCCGTTTGCATCTAGATTGAAAAGGAAATCACACCAAGAAGTGTATAATATGCAAATAATACTAGAAGGTGTTCTAGCACTTCAGGAAGGACAAAATCCGAAAACTATTGAAAAGAAGCTTTTAAGTATGACAACACCTAAAGATAGAAAGAGATATCAAGAGACTAGTAATATGAATTAAAGCAAAGGGGATTAATGATGAGAGGTAAAAAACAACATGATGAAGAACATGTGGATGAAAGTTGGCTGCTTCCTTATTCAGATATGCTGACACTGTTATTGGCACTTTTTATTGTCATGTTTGCTATGAGTAAAGTGGATAACCAGAAATTAATAGCACTCAGTCAACAGTTTAATGTTATTTTTACAGGCGGTAAAGGGATATTAAATGATAGTGGCGAAAATGACTCAAATATTACACAGTCGGACAATCCCAGTATGTCAAATAAAGAAAATAGCATAGTTGAACAGGACAAGATGTCTGAAATAAAGAATACTTTAGAGCAAGAGATTAAAAATGAGGGATATTCAGATAAGGTAAAAGTCAGCCTTAATGGTGAAGGAGTGGATATATCCATACAAGATACTGTGATTTTTAATACAGGAAAAGCAGATATATTAAGTAACTTTTATCCACTGCTTATTAAAATATCAAATATGATAAAAGATTTGGATAATGAGATAAGAATTAGTGGCTATACAGATAATGTTCCAATAGAAAATAAAGAATTCCGATCTAATTGGGACTTGAGTTATATGCGTGCCTCAAATGTTATGAACTTCATGGTTAATAAGGGTAATGTTGCTCCTGATAAATTTTCAATCCAAGCACACGGTCAATATAGACCTAAGTATGATAATTCAACAGAGCAAGGAAGAGCTCAAAATCGAAGGGTAGATATACTCATAGTTCGAAAATATGCATCAACTTCTACTAACAAGAATTAGAAGATAGAATGCATCAGAATTATATTATGTTATTAAAGGGAATATAGAAAATAAATAACTGAAAAACATGAAAAATATGCTATAATTTTTATACAAGCTAAGTTGAAATTGTGAGATGCGACTCACATTATATATATTTATGCAATGGGGGATGTTAGATGTTTAATTTTCTAAAAAATAAATTCAAAAAAATAGGAAAAAAAGATGAAAAAAAGGTACAAGAATACGAAAAGCAACAGGAACAATTACAACCAGAAAGTTTAAATGAAGAAGATGAAGTTGAACAGGAGCAATCACAGCCTGAAAGTCTAAATGAAGAAGGACTTAAACAGGAGCAATTGCAACCGAAAAGTTCAAATGAAGAAGATGAAGTTGAACAGGAACAATTACAACCTGAGGGTCTAAATGAAGAAGATGAAGTTGAACAGGAACAATTACAGCCTGAAAGCCTAAATGAAGAAGATGAGGTTGAACAGGAACAATTACAGTCTGAAAGCCTAAATGAAGATGAAGTTGAACAGGAACAATTGCAGCCTGAAAGTCTAAATGAAGATGAAGTTGAACAGGGGCAATTACAACTTGAAAGTTTAAATGATGATGAAAAAATGCAAGAAATAGAAAGATTATTAAAGGATAATTTAACTAAAGAAAGAAGTTCAGAGATAGATAAGTCTAATTTTGATAATATTAAAACTGGATACGATTTTGAATACTATTTAAAAAGTATTTTTGATAAATTGGGATTTTTAACTACAGTCAGTAAAACAAGTCAGGAGCAAGGTGCTAATTTAATACTTGAAAAAGATGATACTAAAACAGTAGTTCAAGCAAAGTTTTACAATTCACCAATAGACAATAAGGCAATTGAAGAATTAGCTGGATCACTAAGATTTTATAACGCACAAAAAGGAATTGTAGTTACAAATAATATTTTTACTAAATCCGCAATAGAATTAGCTGCGGTAAATAATATTAAGTTAATTGATGGAAATGAGTTAGATAAAATCAGACAAGATATAGCAAAGCTTTGAGTTGCGTATGGATAGGAATAATTATGCTATTCATACTATTATGTATTAAGTCATTTTAAGAAATGGAACGTACCTAGGTTTGTGTAAAACAAATCAAGGTACGTTATTTTAATGCATATATAGCTGAAAATAGTGGTAATAATAAGTATGAAATATTATTAGAGAGGATGTGATATCATAAAAGCAGCCATATATTCAAGAAAATCAAAATTCACAGCTAAGGGTGAAAGTATAGAGAACCAAATTGAAATGTGTAAAGAGTACCTGAATAGAAACTATAGTAATATTGAAGATATAAAAATATACGAAGATGAAGGTTTTAGCGGTGGAAATGTTAACAGACCTGAATTTAAAAAACTGATAACCGATGCTAAAAAAAATAAGTTTGATGTTTTAATATGCTACAGGCTTGATAGAATTTCCCGTAATGTTGCTGACTTTTCCAATACCATAGAAGATCTTCAGAGGCACAATATAGACTTTATAAGTATAAAGGAACAGTTTGATACCAGCTCACCTATGGGACGTGCTATGATGAATATAGCTGCAGTATTTGCCCAGCTTGAAAGGGAGACAATTGCAGAACGTATTAGAGATAATATGCTGGAACTTGCAAAAACCGGCCGCTGGCTTGGTGGTACACCTCCCCTGGGTTATAAATCAGAGGCAGTAGAATATTCCAATCATGATGGAAAAGATAAAAAAATGTTTAAGTTAAGTGAAGTTCCTGAAGAAATGAAAACAGTAAAATTAATCTATAAGTTATATTTAGAAAAAAGAGGCTTTGCTTCTGTGGCCACCTATTTATGTAAAAATAAATATAAAGGTAAAAATGGTGGAGAATTTTCAAGGGCTACCGTTGAACAAATTATAATTAATCCTGTATACTGTATAAGTGATGAAAATATATTCAAATGGTTTAAAAAACAGGGCACTATAACATACGGCGCTCCAGATGGCATACATGGATTAATGGTATATAATAAAAGAAAGGAAAAGGGTAAAAAACCAAATTCAATGGATCAATGGATTGTTGCAATAGGCAAACATAAGGGAATCATAACCTCTGATACATGGCTAAAATGTGAAAACATACTAAAACAAAACAAGGCAAAGCCTTCCCCGCGTTGGGGAACTGGAAATAAATTTCTTTTATCCGGTATGGTTGTATGTGGTGAATGTGGCTCTGGAATGGCCTCATGGTCACACTATAATAAAAAAAGAGATTTCATGGAAAGGTATTACAGATGCAACCTTAAAAACAGGGCCAGCAACAGATGCAGTAATAAAATGCTCAATGCTTATAAAGTAGAAGAATATATAGAAAATTATTTGCTGGAATTAGATATGGAAGCTCTACTTAAAATCTATAAAAATGATAAGTCAAATATAACCAGTAAAGATGATATAGAAAATGAACTGGATAGAACTAAAAAACAGCTGGATGAAAATAATAAAGTAATTAAGGGGCTGGTGAGAAAGCTTGCATTTTTAGAAGATGACCCGGATTTAATCCAAGTATTCAAAAGTGAAATTAATGATATTAAAATAGAAAATGATGAGTTGCAAAAGAATATGAGAGAATTGACAATGTCAATGGAACCTTTGGAAACAAAAGAAGAATTTATTGGAACCATAAAAGAAACCTTATCTAACTTTAAGAAGTTCTATAAGTTAGTAGACATAGAAACTCAGAGACTATTAATAAAATCCCTAGTTAAAAATATTGTATGGCACAGTAAAGATGAAACAATAGAAATAAACCCATTAATAAGCAATAAATCCATCTCCCAAGCTTCTGTAAGAAGGCGTAACTTCTAGTATTATGCCTTCTTGTGCTTTTGTTGGGGTTACATCTGCACCTTGTCCTGTTGTAAGATCTATACTTATACCCTGTTCTTTAAAAAACCCCTCGTTTACTGCCACATACATAGGTGCATAAAATACAGATCTTGCTACTTCATTCAATTTTACAGTAACTGTAGATTTATTATCTTTTTTACTGCTGCCGCAGGCTGTAAAAATAGTCACTATAAATACAAAACACAATAAAATAGAGCCAATATACAGTTTTTTCTTTATCATATATCCTCCAAGACAGTTTTAATATTAATTTATACTATGTATATTAATATGGTTATGTTAAAACTTTTCAATCTGTGCTATAAAAATTAATATAAAACACTTTTTAGGCAATCCTAATCATATGAAATTCTAAGATAATTAAGGGGATAAGATATATCCTGGCAATACATTGCCTCTAGAAGTACCAATAAGCAAATTGCTGGAGTTAGAGCAAACAGTAGCAACTTAACTTTCAACTGCATATTATGGTAAAAAAGTAAAAAAGGGGTATGCTATGGCGATAAAAGTTATAGCCAATTGGCCGTGGGATGATCCAGAAGCAATGCAGCAGCTCAGGGAAGGTCAAGCAAGAGCAACGCTAATAGCTCTTAGAAAATTATTTGCAGATAGAGGTCTAGGGGAGAACAGCCTGGACATATTAATGAAAAAAATAGAAAACGAGAGATAACAGGCTGAAAGGCCTATTTAAAATCTTCGTTTTAATTAAAAATCTAAATATATTCTCAATATATGCTATGAAATTTTTAAATTATTGTTACTAAAATTATAGCAGCGATATTAAATAACAAGTCCTAAGATAAGTATAATTAACAGGAAATGATTATTTTTTATTGAATAATAACGAAATATTACAGGAGCTAGGTTAGGTGAACAAGGCAGGGGTTTTACAGTTGTTGCAAGTGAAATGAGGAATTTTCTATAACACCGTATTATTCAAAGTGAATTTTACGGTGTCTTTGTTTAGCAATACAAAAATAAAGTATATGATGTAAGTTATGTTGAAGTATATAAATTAAAAAGGTTTCTGCAGAGAATAATAAAAGTAAAACTGATCAGAGGAGATGCTTATGATTCTAAATATAATACTAGGTTTTATAATTCCATGGATATTTGGAACAGTTCTGTATTTTAAAAATAAAAGAATAGTATTAATTATTGCCCCATTCTCGTCAATATTAGCATATACAGTAAATGAGTTTTGTTTTCATCTCAATTTCTGGAGGTTGGCACCTTTAAATATTCAAGATGATTATACTTCTACATCTGTAAATTTAGGGTTATATCCCATATTAGGCTGCTGTTTAATTTACTGCATTTGGAGAAATCGTATAAACCCATATTTAATTGTTTTCATTTTTGCATTAGGTACTACAACATTTGAATACGCAGGATTTTTACTTAAGTTGGTTACTTACGGAAATGGTTGGAATATAGGATGGAGTTTTATATCATATTTTATTCCATACTTACTACTATGCTTGTATTACTTAAAATTAAAGGCTATTAAAGTATTTTAATTGAACGCAGATAAAACTATAAGAATGAAAAGAATGTTGTCTCAATATAAAAATCGTGTAAAAGAGGTATTCAAATGACATTTAATATTATTATTGGTTTCTTAATCCCATGGATATTGGGCGTATATATGTACATCAGAGAAAAAATCCTTTTCATTGTTATATATCCGTTCGGATGTGCTGTGTCTTATACAATCAATATAATAGGATTTTATTTTAAATTTTGGAGTATTGTACCTTATAAATACGGTGTATTTGCTTCATTGCCACTTAATTTGGGATTATATCCTATTGCAGGAACCTATTTTGTATTCTTGTTGTATAGAGGCGTAGTTAAGGCATACTATCTCATACTTGTATTCTCTTTGGTTACAACTGAATTTGAATATTTAATGTTAATTTTTAAAAGAGGAGTGTATGGATTTGGGTGGAATTTATTTTGGACATTTATTTCATATTCACTGGCTTATATTTTGGCATATTATTTTTATCGTTTAGTTAGAATTGAACAAATTTTATCATATAATAAATAATCAATGAAAAATGCTCATAAACAGCTACAATTCTATTAAATAAGTTTCTATGGTATTTAGATATAGTTATGATACCAACATCTGTATTATAAATTGGATGAAATAACCTGTGAAGTTTTTTTGAAATAAGTACGATTATATATGTATAAAGTATTGTTAATTTTATAATAGCTCATTTCAAATACTCCTTTTAAGTTATATGTGAATGCCTATGGCCCCAGGGTTAAATGGGGCCCCAATACGGGAAACTGTAAATGAAATTAGTATTGCTGTTTTATAAGGCAGTTAGTTAAAATCCATGTGAACTTTATATAAAAACTAAAAGTGGTATTTGTATAATATTATTAATACAGGTAAATAATTAAAAGCATATATGCAATATAAATAATAAAAAATAACGTAACATTTCCCATAAGAAAGTATTTATGTAAACTAATATGAAAAAAATAAGTGTCTGCCATAGGGCACTTATTTTTTCATGTCTAAAACAAATTCAAAGTATGCTCTATAAAATACTTAAGGTTTATAGAGTTTTATAAAAGAGATACACAATAGGAAAATTTGACAGTTTATAGAAAAGTGTAGTAACCTATTCTTAGAAAGCTAAAAGGAAGGTAATTAGTATGAACGAAAATACAAAATGTTCAAAGTGTGGAAGTGAAGATATTAAAAAAGTCATTACTAATTCAAGTTTTACAGCTGGACCAGAGAATTACACAATATCAAGGGGTTCGACACCGATTTATGTATGCAATAAATGTGGTAATATATTTAATGATTTTTTAGATGTCTACTGACTAATGTGAGCAAAGACAAACATGTTCTGGAAGAATTGAAGAAAAATAAAAAGTAAGGGCACTCGAAAGGGTGTCTTTTTCTATTCTCGTAATTCACTTTTATGTACAAGACATAAAAAATCAATTTAGCCAATAATTTAAAAAGAATTAATTATAAACAGTATTGTTGTAGATGCTCTGGTCGCTGGCATAGGCACTATATTTTTTTGTTTGTTATACAAACATATGTTCTGGAGAGTGTGCAATGTTAAATCCATCTATTCATTCGACATTTATTTCATAATACAATAAGATAAATGTGGAAATAAATATTAAAATGATGGAAAAATATATTGAACTTGTCCATAGGTAGTGATTTAATAAAGGAGGGATGAATTTTTTTCATATATTGATATAAATTGTATAATGACTAGAATAGTACAAAATTTTTGTTGTTTATAAGGAGGGCATTACTTATTTTGGAATTGATAAAATAATTTATATTTTAGTTAACTAAAATTAAGAAGTATGTTGTAATATAAATTATAAGAGGGGTTTTGTACAAATTATGGTTTCATATGGACAGGGGATAAAAAGAATGACGAGGAGAAGTAGAAGAAATAAGCATATTAAAATTTTAAGGAATAGGTGTCTATTTTTACTGAGCATAATTGGAATTTTTATTCTATTATATAAGAGTTATATTTATTTTCATACCTCTAAGATAACGAATAATAAAGTAATATCTGCTACCCAATTAACTGGGGGTAAAGTTTATAAAAATCAATCTTATAAAAAAGATAAAGAAAATGGCAACGAAAGAAATACTAATGAAGCAAATAACAATGAAGAAAATTCAGATGAAAATAAAGACTATAATATAAATACTAAGGTCAATTTATCTAATGAGGTGGAAAATAACAATAGTGGCAATGTGTCCGATTATGGGAGGCAATATACCTATGATGTACAAAAAGTAAAAGATATATTGGACAATAAGCTTGAAAGTTAATGATCCCAATTTAATGCAAGATTAAAAGAAAAAAATATGTACAGTATAGATTGGAACGCTTATGATTTTGATTCAGAAGATAGAAGAAAAAATTCAGAACAGCTTTTAGAAAATGTAAAGAAAAGTGTAGAGACATAAGAAAAAGTGGTTATATTAATGCATGACACCTATGGTAAGGAAGAAACAGCTAAAGCATTACCTCAAATTATAGAATACTTAAAAGCTCAGGGATATGAATTTAAAACAATATCATAAAGTAAAATTGGCTGCTAATATTGTCATTGTTATATTGAATAGAAGCTTACAAAGAAGCATGTGCTATATCAAGTATAAAGTAAAATGTATATTTAGCATGACATCTTTTTAAGAAGGAATTTAAATTTATTTGCAGAAATTTAATGTATAAAAAATTAAGGAGGAGATGTTGATAAATAATATGGATAAAGAAGAATTAAATATGGATAGGGAGAAATTAAAAGAAGACATATTGGATATATTACAAAAACAAAATTATATAAGTAAATTGAGCGAATGCCCAATGAGTACTTTGAAATTTGTCTTGAAAATGAGTAATACTCATTTAGATGGTTCTGAAGTTTATAATGCACTATGTGAACTTGTAGAGGAAGGTAAGGTAATAAAAGGTTTTGAACTAGCAACCAGTAATTTAAGTATGAAAATTAACACGTCAAGATGGTATTTAAAACAATAGGAAAAAGAACAAAACGTATAACCTTATATTGACTTTAGGCTTGGAAGGCAGCCCCAATTTGGGGCTATTTGTGTTTTTGTCATGGTTGCAGATAAAACTATGCAGCAAGTACTAAGTGGCAGCTGTGATATAGGATTTTGTGGCCCTGAACAGACAATATATATATACAATCAAAAACGAAAAGATTTCCCTGTGATTTTTGCACAATTAACATCTACTGATGGTTCTTTCTTGGTAGGTAGAAATAAAGAAAAAGATTTTAAGTGGGAGTCTTTAAAGGGAAAAACTATAATTGGTGGAAGACCTGGAGGAGTTCCAGAGATGACACTGGAGTATGTACTTAAAAACCATGGTATTGAACCTGGAAAAGATGTAAATATAATAACAAATCTTGCTTATACTGCAACAGCTGGCGCGTTTAAAGCTAATACAGGAGATTATGTAGCTCTCTTTGAACCAACAGCTAGCATGCTTCAAAAAGATAAAAATGGTTATATAGAGGCTTCAATAGGTCAGTCCGCAGGCGTACTTCCATATACATGTTATTTTGCTACCCAATCTTATATATCAAAGAATCCTGAAACAATACAAAAATTTACTACGGCAATTCATAAAGGCCAGATATGGGTTAAAGAACACAGTGATGAGGAAGTAGCTCAAGCTATAAAATCATTTTTCCCTGGCACTGATGAGGATATATTAAAATCTGTGGTAAAGAATTATAGAGATATAAATGCATATGCAGATACACCTGTTATACAAGAAGAAGACTTAAACAGACTTATGGATATAATACAGTCCTATAAAGCTGATTTAATACCTGAAAGGCCTCCTTTTGATAAGATAGTTAATAATTCTTTTGCAAAAGAAGCTATTAAATAAAATTTCTTGACAGTCTTAAAATTAAGGTTATAATAAAAATATGTAAAACTAAATTAAATTTAATAACTGTGAAAAAGAGGAGTAGAGATAATAGAGTATAAAGAGAGGAAAACTTATTGGTTGAGAGGTTTTCTATATAAATTATCTCCAAGGTAGCTTTAGAGTTTCTTTACTGAACTATTCAGTAGGTAAAGACGGTTTCTTAATCGTTATTTTTTAAGAGCCTGTAGTTTTACAGGAAAAAAGGTGGTAACGCGGGCCTCCGTCCTTTATGGATGGAGGCTTTTTATAATGAAATTTATTTATCCGAACGCTACCATTGCTAATACCCCTAAATTTCTTCAAAGTGGGGGGATAAGCACTGCTACGCGCCTGGATAAGTTCTTCTAAGGTTCAGATGGAGAAAAGCATTATTTATGAGGAAACTCCACCTGAACCTAAGAATCACTTGATTATAAGAGGAGGAAATTTAATGTCAGAAAAAAAAGAGATGGCAACTACCTATAATCCAAAAGCATTTGAAGAGAGGCTTTATAATATTTGGCAGGAAAAAGGCTATTTTACACCTGAAGCAAATCATAATGAAAAGTCCTATACTATAGTTATACCCCCTCCAAATATTACAGGAAAATTACATTTGGGCCATGCGCTGGATGATACCATTCAAGATATAATAATAAGAACTAAAAGAATGCAAGGATATAATACATTATGGGTACCGGGAGAAGACCATGCAAGTATAGCTACAGAAGTTAAAGTAGAAAAGGAACTTTTAAAAGATGGAATTGTAAAGAAGGAAATAGGAAGGGAAGCTTTTCTTGAGAGAACCTGGGAATGGACTGATGAGTATAGGGCCAGGATAAGAGAGCAGATAAAAAAATTAGGCTGTTCTGTAGATTTCACGCGGGAAAGATTTACTATGGATGAAGGTTTGAATAAGGCAGTAAGAAAGTTTTTCGTAAAATTATATGAAGAAGGACTTATATATCAGGGAAACAGAATAATAAACTGGTGTCCTAAATGTCATACTGCCATATCCGATGCGGAAATTGAGTATAGTGAACAACAGGGCCATTTTTGGCATATAAAATATAAAGTAGTGAACAGCAATGAATATTTGGAGATAGCAACTACAAGACCGGAAACTATGTTTGGAGATACAGCTATTGCAGTAAACCCTAAAGATGAAAGATACAAACACTTAGTTGGAAAAACTGCACTGCTCCCAATTTTAAATAGAGAGATACCAATAGTTTCTGATGATTATGTAGATATGGAATTTGGTACAGGGGCGGTAAAAATAACTCCAGCGCATGATCCTAATGATTATCATGTAGGTAAAAGACATGACTTGCCTGAAATCATAGTATTAAATGAAAATGGAACTGTAAAACTTCCAGGAACCAAATATGATGCACTTGATAGATACAAAGCTAGAAAATTATTAGTGAAGGATTTAGAAGAACAGGGATTTTTGGTAAAAGTAAAGGAACATGTACATAATGTAGGTTGCCATGACAGGTGTGAGACCACTATTGAACCTATGCTCTCAAAGCAGTGGTTTGTGAAGATGGAGTCTCTTGCAAAGCCTGCTGTAGATGTAGTAAAAAATAAAAAGGTTAAATTTATACCTGAAAGATTTGAAAAGACTTATTTTAACTGGATGGAAAATATCCAGGACTGGTGTATATCAAGGCAGCTTTGGTGGGGGCATAGAATTCCGGTGTGGTATTGTAAAGACTGTGGGGAAGTTATAGTAAGCGATACAGATCCTTCAAAATGCAGTAAATGTAATTCAACCAATATAGAGCAGGATAAAGATGTACTGGATACTTGGTTTAGTTCTGCACTATGGCCTTTTTCTACACTGGGCTGGCCTGAAAATACAAAGGATTTAAAGTGTTTTTATCCTAATAATACCTTGGTTACAGGGTATGATATAATATTTTTCTGGGTAGCACGTATGATATTTTCTGGATTATATTGCATGGATGACATTCCTTTTGAAAATGTATTGATACATGGAATTGTAAGAGATTCAGATGGGAGAAAAATGTCGAAGTCTCTTGGAAATGGTGTTGATCCAATAGAAGTAATAGATGAATATGGGGCAGATGCACTCAGGTTTGCACTTATTACAGGAAATGCACCGGGAAACGACATAAGATATTACCCGGAGAGAGTAGAATCTGCCAGAAATTTTGCCAATAAAATATGGAATGCTTCAAGATTTGTACTTATGAATTTAGATGAAAATATAATGGATAAGTATAAAGAGTGCATGGAGTATAGTGATGCAGATAAATGGATACTTTCTAGGTTAAATACTCTGATAAAAGAAGTAACGGATAATATAGAGAAGTTTGAACTTGGTATAGCTTCACAAAAAATATATGATTTCATTTGGGGGGAATTCTGTGACTGGTATATAGAACTTGTTAAACCGGTTATGTATGGTGAGAATGAAAAAGAGAAGGGTGTTGCATATAATGTATTAAATAAAGTACTTATTACTTCCCTGCAGCTGCTGCACCCTATAATGCCTTTTATAACTGAAGAAATATATACTCATCTTTATGCTGAATATGAATCTATAACTATTTCATCATGGCCAAAGTATGATGAAGAACTTAAAAATTTAAAAGTGGAAAAGGATATGGAATATATTATAGAATCCATTAAAGCAATTAGAAATGTGAGAACAGAAATGAATGTTCCCCTTTCAAAAAAGGCAAAAGTATTAGTATACATAACAGAGAAAAATGCACTGGATACTTTTAAAAATGGAGAAGAATACTTTAAAAAATTGGCCTCTGCAAGTGGAGTTGAATTTTTAGACGATAAAAATAAGGCTCCTGAAAATGTGGTATCTGCAGTAACCACAGGGGCAGAGTTATTTATTCCACTTTTAGATCTGGTGGATAAGGACAAAGAAATTGAAAGACTTAGTAAGGAAAAAGAAAAATTAGAAAATGAAATAAAAAGAGTGGATAATAAGCTTTCAAATGAAAAATTCGTATCAAAAGCACCACAATCTGTTGTAGATGGAGAAAGAGCAAAAGGGGATAAATATAAAGAAATGCTTAAAACTGTAATAGAAAGATTAGAAAGCCTAAAATAAAGTATAGGATGTGGCATTATGAATTATAAGGACACATTGCAGTATATAAACAATATTGCTAAATTTGGAGTCAATTTAGGCCTTGAGAGAACAGAAAAAATACTGGAGCTTCTAGGCAGTCCACATAAAAAAATAAAAACCCTGCATGTAGCGGGTACTAATGGCAAAGGTTCTATTACCGTAATGATTAGTAAGATATTAATGGAGGCCGGATTTAAGGTAGGCATGTATACTTCACCTTATTTAGAGGAATTTGAAGAAAGAATTCAGATAAATGGGGAAAATATATCTCATGACGATTTAAGCAGAGTAGTTACCAAAGTATCAAAAATTGTAGATAGAGTTTTAGAACTTGGTTATGACAATCCTACGGAATTTGAAATAATTACTTGTGCTATGTTTTATTATTTTTGGGAGAAAAACGTACAGATAGCAGTAATTGAAGTAGGACTGGGAGGAAGGTTTGATTCTACCAATGTTATGATTCCATTTTCTAGAGAATATGGAGGCGGAGTTATGGCAAGTATAATTGCCTCCATAAGTTATGATCACATGAATATACTAGGTGATACTCTAGAGAAAATTGCTTATGAAAAAGCAGGAATAATTAAGAAGGGTATTCCTGTGATACTTTATCCCCAGCTAAAATCTGTTGAAAAAGTTATAGTAAAAGCATGTCAGGAAAAAGGTAGTGAACTTATAAAGGTTCCATTGAATTCTTCCAATCTTATAGGCGAAAATAAAGTAGATAGTAGAAGCAAAGAATATATACAACACATAGAAGTATGTACAAAACAATTTAATTATGACATCAAACTGTCTCTTTTAGGTAAACATCAACTGTTAAATTGTGCTGCAGCTTTATTTGCTGTAGAACAATTGTCCAGATATGATATTTTGGTGGATAAATCTGTAATACTTAAAGCATTGAGTAATGTAAGCTGGAATGGAAGACTTGAAGTTATGAATAGAAATCCATTGATAGTAATAGATGGAGCTCATAATACTCAGGGAATTTCAATGCTTAAAGAAAATGTACGTACCTATTTTAAATATAAACATATGATACTTATACTAGGTATACTGGCAGATAAAGAGGTAGATACAATGGTAAAGACCATTGTTCCTTTAGCAGAAAGAGTTATAGCAGTTACTCCTAATGATGCCAGAGGAGAGGAAGCCAATAAATTAAGAACTATAATAAAAAAGTATAATTCTAATTGTGAAGCTTTTGATAATTATGAGGAAGCTTATAGAAAAGCATTTTCATATTGCGGGGAAGAGGATTTACTTTTAATATCTGGATCGCTGTATATGGTGGGAGATATGCGAAAAATTATAAAAAAATATGGTATCATGTAAATAAAATTTACACTTAACGCCTTTTTACTATATGGTTTAAAGCTTTGCAAGTTAAAAAAACATTTAGTAAAATGGCGTTATTATTTTAGTATTCTTAATCATTTGTATATATCTTAGTTTTTTTTGATAAACTCTTTCAGCGCATTTGCCAGTTGATCGGGACAAGAAGTTCCTCTCCAGCCGCAGGAAATACCCTGCAATTTTTTTATTGCTTCATTTAAATCCATTCCCTCTACTAATTTGGATATGCCTTGAAGATTACCATTGCATCCTCCTATGAAGCTTACATTCTTGAGTTTATTATCACATACATCAAAATTTATTTGTCTTGAACATACTCCTTTTGTTATGTAATTGTACATTTTATCACCTTATTCTATAAAAAATAAATCCATAAGGTAATTATATAAAATATAATTGCCTTATACAAGAAAATAATTTATTAATGCTATTACCCATTTTGATAGATACTCATATTATATTTGTAAGGGGGTGGTGGTATTGGATTATCTTTACGTATGTAGCACTTCTTTTGACCTTGTATCAAAAGTTAATTTAGATACTTTTCATGAAGAAAAGAAGATATATCTAAAGTCTAATGATATGAATTATAGGGTTGGACCTCAGGGGATATGTGTAAATAATGATAAGATTATAACTACAAATAGATATAATGATGGCATAACTATAATAGACATAAAAAATGAGGTGCAAGAAGAAAGTCACTATATAGGAGCATGCTGTAATGATGCAGTAGTTTATGGTAATAATGCATATGTAATATGCGGTGATTTAAATAGTTTATTGATTTTTGACTTGAAATTAAAGAGAGTAGTGGAAGAAATACCCTGCGGAAGCCTTCCATACAGTATATGCTTAAATAAAGAGAGAAAATTATTGTTGATAGCTAATATGAAAGATGACAGCATAACTTTAATAGATTGCGAGAATAGAGAATATGTTAAAAATATAAGGGTAGGCTGCTATCCTACTAAAGCCATATTTACAGTGGATGGGCAACATATTTTGATATGCGAGAGCAACATAGGCTCTGAATTTAAGGGCAGCATAGCTATTTTATCTTTGAAAAATTATAAAATTATAAATAGAATTATTGTAGGGAATTCCCCTATGGATATTTACTGCAATAGTAGGTATGGGTTTGTATCTAATTTTGGTGATGGCACAATAAGTATTTTAGATATAAATAACTATAAAGAGAAGAAGAGAATAATTGTAGGGGGAATGCCAAGAAATATAGTGAAGTATAAAGAGAATTTATATATAGGTGACAATTATAATAATCTACTTATAAAATTAGACATGAAAGATGAAAGTAAAAAATATATACCTATAGGAGGGGAGCCTACAGGTATGATTATAAATTAAATCTTTTAGTTTTCCATGAGAGATTCCACAATTTTCTGATAAAGTTCTGAAAAATTTTTTTCCCATTTTTTGCATAACTCCTGGGCTTTTTTATCAGAATCTACATTTAATTTTATTTCCATTAATATAGAATCCTTCTCTGATATCTTTAAATCTACAATAAAATTATTTTTGTCTTTTAAAATATGAGTATTTATTGAAAGGTGTTCTTTTATATTTTTGCTTTGTTCTTCTAAATAATGGTCTATGGTATCTATTTTGTCTTTTGAAATTCTGCTTTTAAATAAACATAATACTTTTATCCCCTTTTCAGTAATTACAAGATTATGATTGTTTGTTTCATCTATCTGTTTGATAAAATTAGAAGATAAAAGCTCATTTAAATATTGTTTCATAGTAAAATAGTTTATAAAGTCATTTTCTAGTATAATTTCAGTTATGTGGTTATTTGAAATGGGCAATTTAATTTTTTTAAATATATAAAGTAATAATAATTTGTTTTCTGCCAGTTCTAAAGTATCTTCAAACATTATAAAATCCTCTCCATATAAATTCGAAATACTATAATTATATATATATTATAACATAAAGTATTTCAACATAATTAATATGTTAAACAATAAATTTTTATATTACTGTAATATTTATTAATATAGAATACTATATAAAATTATGAAAACAAATATATAGGGGGAAAGGAATTGAAGGTAAGACTTATAAAAAAGATATTCATGTTAACTTCATTACTGCTTGTAGCCATTGTAGTATCTATATTCACAAATTATAGGTATAAAGAAACTTTTATGAAAACAAATAAAAAGTTGCCTATTTACTGTGTTGACATAAAAGAAAAAAAAGTTGCTATAACTTTTGATGTTAGTTTGGGTGATGAGTACATTGACCAAATACTAAATATACTAGATAAATACAATGTCAAAGCTACATTTTTTATAGTGGGAGATTGGATAGACAGAAATCCTGACAAGTTAAAAGAAATATATAGAAGAGGACATGAAATAGGCAATCATTCAAATAGACATCCTAATATGACTAATATATCAAAGGAAAGGATTATAGAAGATATAAATATAAATGAAGCTAAAATAAGAAATATTACTGGTTCTGGAACAGAATTATTTAGGTGTCCTGAAGGAGCTTATAATGATACGGTTATAGATACGGTGAAAGAGTCAGGATATTATTGTATTCAATGGGACGTAGACAGTATAGATTGGAAAGAACAGGGAGCAGATATTGAATATAATAGAATAATAAAAAATACAAAACCTGGATCTATACTATTATTTCATAATACAGCTAAATACACTCCGGAAAATTTACCTAAAATAATAAAAAAATTAAGTGAAGAAGGTTATAAGTTCGTTAAAGTGGGGGATTTAATTTATAAAAATAATTATGAATTGGATAATACAGGGAAACAGATAAGTAATTAATTCAACTTATATTATAACTGTTATTGAAAAATAGAATAAATATGTATTATAATGGCAATATAGTAAATGAATAAGCCTAAAACATTATAATACATTATTTAGCAGCTAAAATGGAGTTTCCATCTTTAACTTGTCATTTATTTTCACATGCCTTGGTATAAAAAAATATATCCTGTTTAAAATAATTTTAAACTATTATATATTTTGACAGGAGGCAATAAATATGAAATCTATAAAAGTTATTGGAAACAGCTGCAAATTTACAACCTATCTGATGAGTCTACTTCATGAGATGGATTTACATTATAATATTTTTATAAATAATGATGATAATGAAAAGGTTGAATATATATTATTAAATTCTATAAATGAACAGTTTAAGATTTTAAATAGCGGTTATTGTTTTGTAAATATGGATTTAATAAGTGGAGAAAAGAGTAACGTAGATATATGTGGCTATATTATAACTTATGGATTGGGCAGTAAAAATACGGTTACTATATCTAGTTTAGATTATAATAGCGGTTTTGTATATTGCCTTCAAAGGGATATTATGTGCAGGGGAAGAAAAATTGTTGAGTCACAGGAAATTCCAGTAAACATTATTTTGAAGGATATAGAACAATTGTATGCTTCTATGATAGCCATAACTATAGGATTAATGGAAGGTAAATATGATAATGATTTGTTTAAAAATAAAATATTTAATGTTTTAATTTAAATATTTTAAGTATTTAAAGTATATTTTTGTTTTTCAATGAATACTTATATGTTAATGATATATTTAAAACTAAGGGAAAGAGGGGTTTATGATGGACAATTTAATGTTAAATAATAAGATCTATCTTGAAGGCAAGGTAATTTCAGAACTGCAATTTAGTCATGAAATGTATGGGGAAGGTTTTTATACTTTTAATATTGAAGTTCAAAGATTAAGTGACAGTAAGGATATACTGTTTATTACCATTTCAGAAAGGCTTATAGGAGGAATGAATATAAGTTTAGGGACAGAAATTATAGTGGAGGGACAATTAAGATCTTACAATAAATTTGTAGATGGGGCAAATAGGTTAATATTAACTGTATTTGCCAGAAATATAAGTTTATGTGTGGAGAGGAGCAAAAACCCAAATCAAATTTTTCTTGATGGATTTATATGTAAAGAACCTGTTTATAGGACAACTCCTTTTGGTAGGGAGATTTCAGATATGTTATTAGCTGTAAATAGAGCCTATAATAAATCTGATTACATACCTACTATTGCATGGGGAAGGAACTCTAGGTTTTGCAAATCCTTGAAAATTAGTGATAACATAAGAATATGGGGAAGATTGCAAAGTAGGGAGTATCAGAAAAAAATATCCGATACGGAAACCGTAAAAAAAATAGCATATGAGGTCTCTATATCAAAGATGGAAAAAGTAAATAAAGATAAGGACTATGAAGAAATGGAAGAAAAAGAAAATTTTCTTTCTGAAGATGAGAAGAGTTGTGAAAAAAGTGGGGAAGGGGAAGATAGCCTACGTGAAAATATAGAAGACAAACGTATAAGTTAGTTTGTATTTGCAGGGATAAAAATTTTATCCCTGCTGTAATTGTTTATTTTCTTAAATCTGCTAAAATTTTAGTTTTATCTTTAGTCATATCATCTACAGATTTTATTATTCTTGCAGGAGTGCCTGCAGCTACAACTCCTTCTGGTACATCTTCTATTACTATTGAGCCCGCTGCGATTACAGAGTCTTTTCCGATTTTTACTCCTTCCAAAATAACAGAATTGGCACCTACCATTACATTATCACCTATTTCACAAGGTGATTTGCTAGGAGGTTCCAAGACTCCTGCTACTACAGCGCCGGCACCTAAATGAACATTTTTACCTATTTTACCTCTGGCACCTACAACTGCATTCATATCTATCATGGTGCCTTCACCTATTTCAGCACCTATATTTATTACTGCTCCCATCATTATTACTGCATTTTTACCTATTTTAACCTTATCACGTATTATAGCACCAGGCTCAATTCTAGCATCTATATTTATTAAATCTATAAGTGGGATAGCTGAATTTCTCCTATCTTGTTCTATTCTAAATTGTTCAATTTTATTTTTATTTTCATCTAAAAATTTAGATATATCTGTACTCTCTCCAAAAAGAACATAAAAATTATTGCTGCCATAATATTCTATCTTTTCTAGATTGCAGCTTGATATATTGCCTTGGAGGTAAACTTTAAGTGGAGTGGACTTTTTGGCTTCTTTTATGTACTTGGCTATTTGGTAAGGGTCTGTAAGGTCGTATTTTGTTTCCATAAATTAAATCATCCTTTCCTTATTTATCTATTTTATGCACTATAATAAATTTTTATAGTAGTGGCATTTTCTGTTTTTTAAGCAAATTATAACATATAAATTTTTTTTAATCCATATAAAATATCATCTATTAAACTTTTTTACAGCTTTTTAGTAGTCCCCCGATGTCATCATGTGTAAATTTATAAGATTTATTACAAAAATTACACTTTAATTCTTCAGATTTTTTTTCAAGGTAGATTTGTTCCAAATCTTTTGCACCTATGCTTATAAGGGCCTTTTCAACTCGTTCTCTAGAGCAGTCACATTTATAACAGGGAGATAGTGTATCTAATATTTTTAAATCCATATCCTGAAAGATGGTGTTTAATATTTCAAGTATAGTTAGTTTTTGGTCTATCATATGAGATATAGAAGGAATTTCCTGCAATCTATAGCTTATCAGGTCTGATAAAAAGCTGTCTGCACCAGGCATCATTTGAATTATAAAACCTCCTGAGGCTTTTATGCTTAAATCTGTATCTACTAAAACTCCTAGAGCTACGGCAGAAGGAGTCTGCTCTGAAACTGTAAAATAATAAGCTAGATCATCTCCTATTTCCCCTGTTTGTATAGGAATCTGACTGGAATAAGGTTCTTTTAATCCCATATCTCTTATAACAGTCACATTTCCATTTGTACCTATAATTCCCCCTACATCTAGTTTGCCTTTATTATTGGGAGGTAGATCTGCAAAAGGATTTCCGATATATCCTTTTACATGGGCATCGGCATAGGAAGTTACAAGTACTCCACGGGCTATTCCGCCTCCGGATATTTTAAGAGTTAAACTGTCTTTGTATGATTTTAACATTGCTCCCATAAGACTTCCGGCAGTAAGCATTCTTCCAAAAGCGGCAGCAGCTGTAGGAGCACAGTTATGAATTTTAACAGCTTGGTTTACCAGATTAGTAGTTGAGGCCGCTATTATTCGAATATTGTTATTCTTGGCTGTAGCTCGTACTAATTCATCCTGCATTTTATTTTTCATCTCCTTATATATTTCTATTTACCACATAGACTATTCTTTGGGAAGTGTCATTAATAGCTTTATCCTGGTAATTGTCTAATTTAGTTATTATATTTAGATTGCAATCTTTAAGTACATTTTCAATATGTTTACAGCTATAAGCTTTTTCTCTGTGGTGTTCATCAAATCTTTCATATAAATCTTTATATTTTATAAAAAATGTAAGATACATGTCCACAATTTCATCCTCTAAAAAATTTTCCCATATATAAGTTACTTTTTCGCTGTCATAAGTGTAAGTGTTATTTCCCAGTATATTTGTGATTTTGTAATGAGAATTTATGTCAAATATAAATATTCCATTAGAAGTCAAATGATGAAATACATTTTTGAAGTAATTTTTTAAATTTGATTCTTCTAATATATAATTTGTAGAGTCAAGACAGCATGTTATAAGATCAAATTTTTTATTTAATTTAAGTTTACTTATATCTTGACATATTAAATTTATTTTTAATCCTTTATTTCTCAATTTTTTATCTGCTTCTGCAAGCATTTCATCTGACAGGTCTACACCCCAGGCAGTCTGAAAATGGGGGGCTAATTTTTCTGTCATGTTACCTGTACCGCAGGCTAAATCCAGATAACTCCCATTATTAATATTTAACATTTCACATAAGCTTATAATTTTTTCAGACCATTCATTATAATTTATATCAGTATTTATTAAATCATCATATATATGGGCAAATTTTCTATAACATTTCATCCATATCCTTGTAAAAAACCTATATATAAGGTTTTACTCCTTTCTTACAGTGTATATTATAAATTAAAATATATAATATAATTATCATTATAGTATATATTTTAATATAAGATAATATTTTTTCTATAAATCTTTGGGTTTATTACTATTGTTCAATAAGGCTTCATTTTTGGGGATATTTAATTCTTTTTTTCTCTTTGTCATTATGCCGCCAATTCTTCCTGTTTCTTCAGCAGTTAAACCACTCCAACCATAAGAATCAATTTTGTCTTTTAATCCCAATTCTTCAGCTATTTCATATTTTAATTTTTCCCTGAGTTTTTCTACTTCAGTAAGCTCCTTATGTGATTTTAATTTAGCTTTTATTATTTTCTTAAGCGGTGTTTTTGTCATTATTACCATCCTCCCACTTTTACTATAAATTATTTTTACCTCAAAGGCGAGATTTATACACGGTGACGGATGAGACTTATGAAAGATTTTAGATTATTTTCTTTCAATAGAGAAGCACATATGAATATTATGTGACATATATTATTGTAGTTACATCTAATATGTGTTATTTTTAATTCTAAATAATATTTATTTCTATTAACATATTTCAGAAGTTTGGTGTAAAATGTTATATAGATATAAATAATAAATATTTTAAATTTATTTTAATTGTACTAGTATTTATAAATACAATTTTATAAAATAGTAATAATATTATATAAAGTTTTTAGGAGGAATTAACATGAGTTGCAATTTAGCTGTAGTCGGATGTACTGGAATGGTAGGAAGAAAATTTCTTGAGGTGCTTGAAGAAAGGAAGTTTCCTATAGAAAATTTATATTTGTATGCCTCTGCCAAATCTAATGGAAAAGTGTTGACGTTTAACAACAAGGAGTTTACAGTAGAAGAGTTAAAGGAAGATAATATTAAAAATAAGAAAATAGATATTGCTCTTTTTTCTGCAGGCGGAAACACAAGTCTTGAATTTGCACCTGTGTTTGCAAAGTACGGGGCAGTAGTTGTGGATAATAGCAGTGCGTGGAGAATGAATAAGGATATACCTCTAGTGGTTCCTGAGGTAAATCCAGAGGATATAAAATGGAATAAGGGAATAATTGCAAATCCTAATTGCTCAACAATACAAGCTTTGGTAGCTATTAAGCCGCTTTATGATAAGTATGGTGTAAAAAGGATTGTATATTCTACATACCAGGCTGTATCTGGTGCCGGAGTAGGGGGATACAATGACTTGATGGAAGGATATAAAGGAAATCCACCTAAGAAATTTCCTTTTGCTATAACTGGAAATGTAATTCCGCATATAGATACCTTTTTAGAAAATGGATATACAAAAGAAGAAATGAAGATGATAGATGAAACTAAAAAAATATTACATGATGATACTTTAAAGATTACTGCTACTACGGTGAGGGTTCCGGTGGTATATGGACATAGTGAGAGCATAAATATAGAGCTTGAAAAGGATTTTGAATTAGAAGATGTATTTAATTTATACAAGAACTGTGAAGGAATTGTATTAAAAGATGATGTGGAGAATACACAGTATCCAATGCCTATAGATGCAGCAGGAAAAAATGAAGTATTTGTGGGAAGAATAAGAAGAGATTTCAGCTTAGATGCAGGATTAAATTTATGGGTTGTAGCAGATAATATAAGAAAAGGCGCTGCTACAAATGCGGTTCAAATAGCAGAATATATAATTAAAGATAAGAAATAAATATTTATAATAAATATTTTAAAATAAAAAAATGAGGTGTTTTTATGAGTTTATTTAAGGGTTCAGGGGTTGCCATAGTTACTCCATTTAATGATAAAGGTGTGGACCTGAAAAGATTGGAAGAATTGTTAGAGTGGCAAATTGAGTCAGGTACAGATGCAATAATAATTTGCGGTACTACTGGTGAGGCTTCTACTATGACAGAGCAGGAGAGAAAAGATGCAATAAAACTTACTGTAGATGTGGTAAAAAAGAGAATTCCCGTTATTGCAGGAACTGGCAGCAATTGTACTAAGTCATCTGTAGATATGAGCAAATGGGCAGAAAGTATAGGGGTAGATGGACTTTTGGTTATTACTCCATATTATAATAAAACTACGCAAAAAGGATTAGTGGAGCATTTTAAAGCAGTGGCTTCGGCTGTAAAAACTCCTATGGTTTTATACAATGTTCCAGGGAGAACTGGTATGAATATACAGCCAAAAACTTTGAAAGAATTATGTGAAATAGAAAACGTTGTTGCTATTAAAGAAGCAAGCGGAGATATAAGTCAAATTGCTAAGATGAAAGCCTTGTGTGGAGATAGAATTGATTTATATTCAGGAAATGATGATCAGGTAGTTCCTATACTATCCCTAGGAGGAATAGGAGTTATATCCGTACTTGCAAATATTATTCCAAAAGATATGCATAATATGTGTAAATTATTTTTAGAGGGTAAAACAGAAGAAGCATTAAAAATACAACTGGATTCTTTGGCGTTAACTAATGCCATGTTTATAGAAACAAATCCTATACCTATAAAAACTGCAATGAATATTGTAGGAATGAATGCTGGAAAACTTAGACTTCCACTCTGTGATATGTCAGAAGGAAATTTAGAAGTTTTAAAAACAGAACTTAAAAATTATGGTCTCCTGAAATAAAATAAAATTTAACTTATTTAGACTATTGTAAAAATGGAAGGTTATTTTTTAAATTTTAGCGTGGAAGATTAATTTCTTTCACGTTATAAGTTGTGAAATTAGTAAATTTAAAATATGTAAATATAATTTTTAAGGGGAGTTGTAAATGATTAGAATTATATTAAGTGGTTGTAATGGCAAAATGGGAAAAGTAATAACTAACTTGACGGAAAGTTCTACTAACTTAACTATAGTAGCTGGAGTAGATAAAAACTGTGAGCAAGCTAAATTTCCTGTGTTTCCTGATATATCAAAATGTAATGTAGAAGGAGATGTAATACTAGACTTTTCAAGGCCAGAGAGCTTAGACCCTATTTTACAATATGGCAAAGAAAAAAATATAGGTGTTATACTGTGTACTACGGGGTATAGCCAGGAACAGATTGAGAAGATTAATGAGGCTTCTAAGTATATTCCTATGTTCAGGTCTGCTAATATGTCTATAGGTATAAATGTTATAAATAATATATTAAGAAATATGAGTGCCTCTTTATACAAAAATTTTGATATAGAAATAATAGAAAAGCATCATAATCAAAAGGTAGATTCTCCAAGCGGAACTGCTTTATTGCTGGGAAATACTATAAAGGATTCCATATCAGAAAAGTTAGATTTCGTAAATGGAAGAGAAGGCACTAAAAAAAGAACTCATAATGAAATAGGTATACATGCCATAAGAGGTGGAAGTATAGTAGGAGAGCATGACGTTATATTTGCAGGACAGGGAGAAACTATAGAAATTAAGCACATTGCTATTTCTAGGGAAGTATTTGCAGTAGGAGCTCTAAAAGCATGTGAATTCATGTATAACAGAGAAAAGGGTTTTTACTCAATGGATGATGTAATCGGTGGTAAATAATAAGGTTTAAAGTTAATGGTTAAGAGTTATAGAAAAATTTTCTATAACTCTTAACTCATCATTTTTAACTCTTAATTACTAAAAAGAATCCATCCAGTTTTCTAATTTTTCCATACACAGCTTAAGTTTATCCATACTGTATGCATAAGATATTCTGACATGATCTTCTCCGCCTGGACCAAAGGCAGAACCAGGTACAATGGCAACACCAGCTTCTTTTAAAAGCTTTTCGCAAAATTCTTCACTTTTCATAGCAAAACTTTTTATAGAAGGAAATATGTAAAAAGCTCCTTGGGGTAGAGTTGTATCAAATCCCATGGATTTTAGTTTGTTATAAATATAATCTCTTCTTTTTATAAATTCATCTTTCATGTAATCTACATCCTCCATACAACTTGTAAGGCCTTCATAGGCTCCCCACTGGGCTATAGAAGGGGCACAAGATACATTGTATTGATGTACTTTCATTATTTCATTCATAATTGATGGATGAGCACATATATATCCTACCCTAAGTCCTGTCATTGAAAACATCTTAGAAAATCCACCTATCAGTATAATTTTATCTCTTATTTTTTTATATTGGGCAATAGAATGATAATTTTCTTCAAAGCACAGGCAAGCATACATTTCATCACTTATGACAATGGTATTGTATTTACATAATAAATTGAAAAGTTTCTTGTTATCCTCTTCAGATAGTATGGCACCAGTAGGATTAGAAGGGTAAGATAAAACCATTATTTTAGGTTTTTCACTTTCTAGTGTCTTCTTTAATTCCTTGAAGTCTATAGAGAAATCCTCTTTTAAAGTGTAATTTATTATGGTTCCTCCTAAAATTTTTACACAGCTTTCGTAAGCAGGATATGCAGGGGTTGGTATTAATACCTTATCTCCGGGATTTACCAGAGAGGTGAATGTATCCATTAGGCCCTCACTTCCACCTACGGTAATACAAATTTCTTCAGGGTCATAATATATATCTAAATTACCGAGGTGATTTGATATCTCTGTTCTGAGTTCCAGGATTCCAGCATTGGAGGTGTAGGTGGTTTTATTATGTTCAATGGCCTTTATCATAGCAGTTTTAATTTTTTCAGGTACATTAAAATCAGGTTGTCCTAAAGTAAGAGATATGGCGCCTGGATACAGAGCAACTTTATTATAAAATTTCCTAATACCTGAAATTTCTATATTCTTAACATTTTCTGATGCTGAGTTTTTTAATATGTTATTCAAGTTCTCACTTCCCATCTATATAACTAAATTATTTTATAACATATAGCCTAATTCCTATTATATAATTTAAGTTTTATAAAATAAACTAAAAATGTATGATTTAAGGTATGTTTCACTTTTAATTTATTTTTTACAGATGTAATTTGGGGAATCAAGTGATTCTTAGGTTCAGGTGGAGTTCGCTTATAAGAAATGCTTTTCTTCACCTGAACCTTATTAACAGTATTCTTAGTGTCTTTAGCACTTAGAATACGTTATCCTTTAGGAGAAGAACTTATCCAGGCGCGTAGCAGTGCTTATCTCCCACTTTGAAGAAGATGGGTGTTAGCAATGGTAGCGGTCGGATAAATGATTATGAGAAAGATTCTAAAAATATATTTTTAGAATCTTTCTCATTTAAGGAGATCTTATCCAGATTTGAACTGGAGATAAAGGTTTTGTAATTATATATTTTGCTAAAAGTGTTGGGAATATCTGCATTTAGTTATTTTGTAGTATAGTACTATGTTAAAATTATAACACAATCAAAAATACCAGTAAACAAGTAACATATTCCAGATATACACATATTAATGACATATTAGTAAGGCACTTTTAGATGAATAATCAAAGGGTTTGTGGTATAATTCACCTGATATTTGTTTTAAATATACTTAAATGAGGAGGGGGATTGTGAAAAATAGTGTAATATATACAGCACTTATGGGTGTAATTATTGCGCTTACTATTGCCTTCAAGGTTTTAATGATGGCAGCTCCCAATATAACCATAGTTACAGCTGTTGTAATAGCAGTTACCATAGTTTTTAGTGATAAGGACTATCGCACAGGAATTAAGTCAGGATTGATAATAGCTATTATGTATCCCATAATCACCGGAATGATTTATGGTATAGGAGTTTGGACAATTTTACAAGCATTATGCTGGATGTTGGTTGTATTTGTATCTCTTTTACTAAAAGGCTTAATAGGTAGACAGTCAGTATTAAAGCTGTCCATTATGGGGTTTAGTTTAGCTTTCGTATATGGATTTAGTATGAATATTTGTATGGCTGTACTTTCTGGAACCATGGTAACTAGTGTAATGGCTTATTTTATAATGAGTTTCCCTTATGATTTAGCCCATGCTATATCAACTTTAGTGGCATTACCCGTATTGGTAAAATTATTAAAATTAGTAAAGATATAATACATAATTGTTATTCTAAATTGTATATATATTCCCACAATGTTCATATGGTGGTATAATTATGTAGGATAATGCTATAGGATGGGAGATAAGTAATAATGATAAAAATAATATTAGAGGAACTAAAGAAGAAACCTTTTTTATTTATTGTAACCCAATCAATTATTATTTTACTTTTTTCTGATGTAGTTACACATCTTGTGTTTCCATTGTGGACAGAATATAATGGGATTTTTCATTCATTTATGGAGCTGATGTGTATAGTTTTAGCTTCTACTTCGTTTCTAGTAGTGTGGTGTAGATACTATAGTAATTCTGTCAAAAACCAAATTATAGCATTGGGTTTCTTAGCAATAGCAATTTTTGATCTTCTGCATGCTTTTTATTTTGCTGCTTTGGGATTTTCACCAAAGAATTACTTTGATTTATCAGCTAGGTTTTGGATTATTGGTAGAATTACTGAAGCAATCTTACTTTTAATTATTACTGTTAATTTATCTAAAATAAAAATAAACAAATGGTTAGGGCTATTTGGTTCACTTACCTATTCCCTTGGTATATCATACTTTATACTTTTTCATGAAAATCTTTTTCCAATACTATATACTTCAAATGGGGTAACTAATATTAAAATGTTACTTGAATACTGTATAATATTTATATTAGTTGCTGCAATATGGAACTTAAGAAAAAAAATAAATAATAAAGATACATTTACATATAAATACATTGCTATTACAATCCTGTTATTTATACCCGCGGAGATTTGCTTTACTACCTATAAAACCTTAACGGCCTTTGTGGCAACTTATGGACATATTTTGAAGATAGCATATTATATATGCTTATTTAAAGGTATAGTGAAAACAGAGATAAGTTATCCCTATTTAAGGTTAGATGAAGTTAACAAACAGTTGCAGGATACATTAAATGCTATTCCACTGGCAATTCATACCTATGATAACAACCTAAAGATAACTTTTGCAAATAAGAGATTTGAAGAATTGCTTCACTGTAAATCAGCTGATATGGTTGGATTAACCATGGCTGAATTTCTAAAGAAAGTTGAAAAGGTTGGCAGGGAAGATGAGAATAAGCTTCCAAGTAGTTTAATAGAAAAAGGTATAACTATGGAGAACATTATTAGAACATATAAAACACCAGAGGGTAATAAAGTTAAACTCCTTGTTAATATTCATAAAATAGAAAACGGTATCATGTTTATATCCAGGGAAGCTGCTGGGGAGCAAGCTATTGAAAATTTAAATTTACAGACTGAGACTATTCTAAATTCTATGGTATACCCAGCAATGATAATAAATAGTCATGGTATTATAACGGCTTGTAATGTATCATTTGAGAATCTACTGGACTTAGACAAGAATCATATTATAGGCACTTCTCTTCTTAAGATAAATAAAATGGTCAAATTTAATAATAGGGAAGTAGTGAATAAGTTTTTCCAGGGCGATTTATATGATGAATACTATGAGGCCTCATTAGTGTCCATGAAAGGTATTAAAAAGGATATAACTGGACAAGTATCCTCTATATATAATGTTGAAAATGAGAAGATTGGAATAATATCTGTAATGCAAGATGTTACTGAACTGAAGAATAATCAGGAAAAATTAATAAATCAAGAAAAGCTGGCATTATTAGGGCAAATGGGTGCCAGTATAGTTCACGATACAAGAAACTTTTTAACTACGATAAATGGTTCTTGTCAGTTAATTGAGCTTTATTCAGATGATGTAAAAATAAAGGAATATGCTGAAAAAATTAAAACCGATACTCAGGAGGTTAATAGGATCATAACTGATTTTCTAACTTTAGCAAAACCAGCTAGTATTGCCGTTGAAGAAGTTTCAGTATATGATCTGCTTAGTTCAGTGAAAAAATTGATGCAGACCTCATCCTTGATAAAAGGAATAGATGTTGATTTTGACTTTAATCATGATGAGAGATATGTAATGTGTGACCAAGTGAGAATTAGGCAGGTGATTTTAAATATATGCAAAAATGCAATTGAAGCAATGGAAAACGTGAAGCAGCCAGTTCTGAAGATTGAAACGGGTATTGATGATGTTGCTAATGAAATATATGTGCGAATATCCGACAATGGGTCGGGTATACCTAAAAAAAATATGCCAAAGTTAGGAACTCCATTTTTTACTACAAAGAAAAATGGAACTGGATTAGGGCTGAGTTCTTGTTTCCAGATAATCCACGAACATAAAGGAAGGATTGAGGTGAAAAGTGAATTAAATGTTGGGACAACTTTTAATATAATTTTACCGTGTATACCTGACGATGATGATGAAAAATTAGTATGAATATAAAAGAAAAATGAAACTGCTACATTCTACAAAAACTTATATGTAATTCATCTATTATTGCATACAAAAAGCACTAGGAGTAAATCCTAGTGCTAGTAATTTAATAATCTCTATTATCAGTGCCATCTATTCTAACTTTTTTATATCCAAAACAAAGTTCATCATCTCCTGTGTGATAATAATAATATATCCAGCCATTAGATACACTTGTTACTGCAGCTGCAGGAGTGTCTAATAATTTTGTATTGCTGCTACCATCAATTTTTATCTTATATAGATTACTTTCATAAAGACCTGCATAGTAAATCCAATCATCATATATATCAAAGGAACCTCCTCCATTTATATCTACTAGACTAGTTTTTTCCGTTCCATCTAGTTTCATGTTTTCCAAATGAAAAACATGTCCATCATTGGAACTAGTAAAGTACAACCTGTCATTATATATTTTTAAGTCATATAAATTATACGATTCTTCCGAGGATATTTGCACTTTGTCAGTACCATCATTTTTCATTTTGTATATTTTTGAAGCTCCTTCTGAAGGTTGTTCTATATAATAAAAATAGTTATCTATGATATTAGGACTAGCTATCATACTATTGACAGGCACATTAATTTTGTTGCCACCATCTAGGTCCATTGTAGTAAAACTATTGTCTGATGATGAATAAATTTTATTATCTACTATTTTAAACCAAACACAAGGTTCATCACTTAGTTCAGTATCACTTGTACCATCAGTTTTTATTTTATATAAACGAGCAGCTATTTGATTGGTTGTAGATGTTTTTAATTCGGGGGCAATTGCGTTATAATAAATCCAATCCCCTATAACAGTAATATTGTATGCACCTTTATCACATAGTTTTACTGTTGAAGTTCCATCTGTTTTATATTTAAAAAGCGAAGCATTATCATAATCACCTGTGGAATAATAAATCCAATCTCCTTGTCTAACTTCTGAACCGGATAAACGTAAATTCGTAACTTCATTCTCATCAGGATATACAACCTTGTTAACCAAGCTATCAGGAACAACTGCAGTTCCTCCTAATATTTCGGTATCCTTCACAGAAGGCAATTTATCGAATGAGAATTTCTCTGTTGGCAGTCCAATGTAATCACTTACTAATAAAACACAGGTAGAATTTTTAGCTGCTAAAGCCGAGCCCGATAAGGCATCTGGAAAATTCTCACCATTAGCCATATAAATTTTATCAAAGTTCAACTCATTTTGAAACCTTCTTAACACTGCGATATTAGTGTCATATTTACTACTTCCCCATATTCTTTCGCTGTTCGGAAAGCTATTTAAGATTTTATCGCTTACCACATCATCTTCACCAATAATATAACTTTTGGTTATTTTATTGCTTTTTATGTACTTAGCTACAACATCAGGTAAAGTGTTTGATGGTGTAAGTATAACAGGCATAGATTTTTGAGCTGCAATAGGTGATATAGATAAAGCGTCAGGAAAGTTTTCACCATTTGCTACTGAAACCTCACCGTTAAAGTCTAATTGCTCTGCAATCTTAATCGAAGTTTCATATCTATCTTGTCCCCAAAGTCGTGTAGTTTTAATATTAAGCGCTTCAAGTCTGTTTTTAACAGAATCGGGTACTACAGCCGAACCGCCAATAATAAATACTTGCTTTACCCCTAATCTTTTTAACTCATCCTCAACCCTGCTGTCTAGAGTTGAGCCTGGATTTAATAGTATAGGTGCATTGTATTTTTTGGCCAGTGGAGCTGCACTAAGGGCATCAGGAAAGTTTTCACCATTAGCTAACACAGCATACTCTGAACCATTAGCCCAACCGCTTTTAGAAACTTCTATAGCCGTAGCATATCTATCGCTGCCCCAGATGCGCTGGATGTTATTTGAAGCCAATACTTTAGTTGACATAGAAAAGGTCATACCTATAGCACACAGCATAAGCATTAATTTGTTTTTAATCATTTCAGTCCCCCCCAAATATCAAGTGATTCTTAGGTTCAGGTGGAGTTTGCTCATGAGAAATGCTTTTCTCCACCTGAACCTTAGAAGAACTTATCCAGGCGCGTAGCAGTGCTTATCCCCCACTTTGAAGAAGCTGGGGGTGTTAGCAATGGTAGCGTTCGGATAAATAAATTTTTTAATTAATACAAACACTGTTACCAGTATAATACAAAATTCCATAATTTAAAATTTTTTTATTCTTTTCCATTCAACAGTCAAAGGTTCTTTAGTATTTTTTGGAACAATGAATACAAAAGAAAAAAGTAGTCTAACCACTGATTAGACTACTTTCCATATTAATTTGGAGGCGCCACCCAGATTTGAACTGGGGATAAAGGTTTTGCAGACCTCTGCCTTACCACTTGGCTATAGCGCCATATATACTGGAGCGGAAGACGGGATTTGAACCCGCGACGTTCACCTTGGCAAGGTGACGCTCTACCACTGAGCCACTCCCGCAAAACTGGTGGCCAGACCAGGAATCGAACCAGGGACACGAGGATTTTCAGTCCTCTGCTCTACCGACTGAGCTATCTGGCCAGATTGGCGACCCAGAAGGGACTTGAACCCTCGGCCTCCGGCGTGACAGGCCGGCACTCTAACCAGCTGAGCCACTGGGCCTTAAAATGGTGGGCACAACAGGGCTCGAACCTGTGACCCTCTGCTTGTAAGGCAGATGCTCTCCCAGCTGAGCTATGCGCCCATAAAGATCTCAATAAACTCTTGTCACGGTGACAAGTAATATTATATATTCACACATATATATTGTCAATACTTTATTATAATTTTTTCACATATTATTAAAATTAAATTTGATTTAAGCATTATCAAGGAAGTAAATAACCATTTACAATTGTAACCATCACATAATTTTATATATAATATATTATAATTTACAATAATATCATAGCTGTCGATATTTGACATTAAAAATTTGAATAGAGATTTGTTTTAGACATATACTACTTTGGAAGGGAGTGTGAAAAAATGCTGTTAATAACTATAGTATACAACAAAGAAAGAGAACATATAATGCAGGGAATAAAGGAAATAAAAGAATACTTTAAACACAAAAGTGTACTTATTGGAATATATGAAAGTATAGAGTCTGATACTCACTTCCTTAAAATATTTTGTGATAGAGAAATTAACCAGAAGCTTAACAATATATTTGATATGCATGTTGCCAGTATTCTTTATAACATAATAGTAGATGAATTTTGCAAAAAAGATGTGTTAGCTTTTTTGTCTGACACATACTTTTTTTTGAAATACGAAGAATTAGAGGAAATTAAAGAAGAAAGTTTAAAAGTATTAAAAGGAGAAATGCAAATTAGAGATGAAAATTCTATTTACTGCATAAATAAAAGGAATGAGATATTGGATAAAATATGTGCGTGTATGGATGAAAATAGAGAAATAAATATAGAGGGATTCATAACTTTCAGAATGAAAGAAGTTTTAGAGGATTTAGAAGTTATAATTGACAAAGTAGTGGAAAAATATATGGTAGAAAAGGAGTATAATGAGTTTATAAAGCTTTTAAAATATTTTGTAGAAATCCAGGAAAGCAAAATAGATTATTTAAGTATAATTATTGGAAATGATGGAAATTACGTTATAAAAGATAAATATGAAGAAGATATAACAGAAGGTTTTTTGAAGGATTTAACGGAATTAAAATATAGTGCTAATACTGAGTTGGACGATATTTTAATAAGTGCTTTGATAACAAATTCACCTGAAAAAATAGTAATTCATTGTGTTGAAAACTGCAAAAACATGGAGTTAATAGATACTATAAAAAAAGTTTTTACACACAGAGTTAACTTTTGTGATGATTGCAAAATTTGCAAAAGTATAAAAAATAATTTAAATAGGGTGTAGCACATAAAAACTTCTGCTTTTATATTGACATACTAATTTTAGAATAATATAATAATTGAAAATAGAAGTAAAAAGCTGTGAATAGGAAAGTAGATAAATGAATTGCTTTAAGAGAGAAGGATTATGAGCTGAAATATCCTTTAAGCAAAATTTATTGAAGACCACCTCTGAGTTGTATACTGAAATTTCAGTAAGTATTTCCGTTATCCTGCGTTAAGGGCATAGAGATAGTAACACCCTGCATTAATTTTGCTAAAATATATTTTTGAAATATGGATTATGGTGTTATTAATTTGGGTGGAACCACGGCAAAACTCGTCCCATTGTTTTAGGGAAGGGTTTTTTTATTTGCATGTTTTTATTTTTAAAATTATCGAAGGTTATTCATATTTATATATTTATTTTGTTTAAGGACTAAAATTACAAAGATGTATTTGAAGGAGGGAACCATATGATAAAAATAGGTTTAAAAGATGGTAAGGAAATAGAAGTAGAAAAGGGAGCAAAAGTTGCTGACATTGCGTCTAAACTAAGTGTTTCTTTATCAAAGAAGGCATTAGGAGCAATAGTAGATGGAAAAGTAGCGGAAATTAATGATGAAGTCAATAAAGACTGTAAACTTGAAATTTTGACCTTTGAAGATGAAGAAGGAAGGAAAATATTAAGGCATACAGCTTCTCATATACTTGCTCAGGCAATAAAAAAATTATATCCGGAAGTTAAGCTGGCTATAGGGCCGGCTATAGATTCAGGATTTTATTATGATGTAGATGCAGAATTTTCCTTTACACCAGAATTGCTTCAAAAAATTGAAAATAAAATGAATGAGATAGTTAAAGAGAATATAAAGTTGGAAAAATTTGAACTTCCAAGAGAAGAGGCCATAAAACTTATGGAAGAAAAAAAAGAGCCTTATAAAGTTGAATTGATAAAGGATTTACCGGAAGATGCAGTAATATCTTTTTATAAACAAGGGGATTTTGTGGATCTTTGTGCGGGCCCCCATGTACCTTCTACAGGGAGAGCCAAAGCAATAAAGCTTCTCTCTATAGCAGGTGCCTACTGGAGGGGAAACGAAAATAATAAGATGCTTCAAAGGATATATGGTACTGTATTTGAAAAGAAAAGTGAACTTGAAAATTATCTTAAATTAATGGAGGAAGCAAAGAGAAGGGATCATAGAAAATTAGGCAAGGAATTGGACTTGTTTAGTATTCATGAAGAAGGACCTGGATTTCCATTTTTTCATCCTAAGGGAATGGTTATTAGAAATACCCTGCAGAATTTTTGGAGAGAAATGCATGCCAAGGCTGGATATGATGAAATAATGACTCCTATTATATTAAATGAGGAATTATGGCATAGATCCGGACATTGGGATCATTATAAGGAAAACATGTATTTTACTAAAATAGATGATGAGAATTATGCTATAAAACCTATGAATTGCCCGGGATCCATACTGGTGTATAAAAATGCCATAAGATCTTATAGGGATCTTCCAAAGAGATTTGCAGAAATGGGAGTTGTTCACAGACATGAAAAATCAGGTGCATTACATGGACTTATGAGAGTAAGATGCTTTACCCAGGATGATGCCCATATATTTATTACCAGAGATGGTATTGCAGATGAAATAATGAAAGTTATAAAGCTTATAGATAATTTTTATAAAGTATTTGGGTTTGAGTACTTTGTTGAACTCTCCACAAGACCTGAAGATTCTATGGGAAGTGACGAAGATTGGGAAGCTGCAACTGAGGGCTTGAAAAATGCATTAGAAATTGCAGGACTTAACTATAAGGTTAATGAAGGAGATGGAGCTTTCTATGGACCTAAAATAGATTTTCATTTAAAGGATTGTATAGGAAGAACCTGGCAGTGTGGAACTGTACAGTTGGATTTCCAGATGCCTGAAAAGTTTGATCTAAATTATATAGGTGCAGATGGTGAGAAACACAGGCCAGTTATGGTACACAGAGTAGTGTTCGGCTCCATAGAAAGATTTATAGGTATTCTCATAGAACATTATGCAGGGGCATTTCCTGCATGGATTGCACCGATACAGGTGCAGGTTATGAATATTACTGATGCTCAAGGAGAGTATGTAAAAGAAATAGTTGAAAAATTAAAAGAAAATAATATAAGGGCAGAGTGCGATGTTAGAAATGAAAAAATAGGTTACAAAATAAGAGAAGCTCAAATGCAGAAGGTTCCTTACATGATTATTTTAGGAGATAAGGAAATGAAAGAAAAAAATATATCTGTAAGAAGCAGGAAAGATGGAGATATGGGAACTATGTCATTAGATGACTTTATATTGAAACTTAAAGAAGAAATTGATAAAAAAATAAGTAAAGTTTAAGTTAAAAGTTCAGATGTCAAAGTTCAAATTTACAAAAATTATATATTGACTGTATTAAATAAAAATAGTATAATGTAGCATGTTAAGAAGAAACAGCCGTTTCTCACCTTACAGCAAAGCTAGTAAGGTTATGGTTATAAGAATTTCTTAATTGTAAGATTCTTTACTATGTAATGTATTTAGGGCGGCTTTAAGCCGCCTTTTTTATATGTGTTATGAGTTAAAAGGATTTTGTACATTTTTCATTCTACACTTCAATATATTTGCATAATAGAAGGTAACTAAAACTTGAAGAAAAAAATATTACAATAGTTTTGCAAGTACAAAAAGCATAATTGAGAGGAGGAAATTATTATGCCAAAAATGAAGACTAAAAAAAGTGTGGCCAAAAGATTTAAGCTTACGGGAACAGGTAGATTAAAGAGAGCACAGGCTTTTAAAAGTCATATATTGACAAAAAAGAGCAGGAAGACTAAGAGAAATCTTAGGAAGACAGCATATGTTTCAGAAACTCAGGAAAAAGTAATGAAAAAATTATTACCTTACGTGTAAATGGATAATTCTAAAAGGAGGTTTTTACTATGGCAAGAGTAAAAAGGGCGGTAAATGCCCGTAAACATCATAAAAAAATATTAAAGCTTGCAAAAGGTTATTATGGCGGTAAGAGTAAATTATTTAAAACTGCCAACGAGACAGTTATAAGGGCTTTAAGATATGCATATATAGGAAGAAAGTTAAAGAAAAGAGACTTTAGAAAACTTTGGATAGTGAGAATAAATGCGGCAGCAAGGATAAATGGACTCTCCTATTCAAAATTTATGAATGGAATAAAAACTGCAGGTATTGATATGAACAGAAAAATACTTTCAGAAATAGCTATAAATGATCCTAAAGCGTTTACCGAACTAGTTCAAATAGCTAAAACACAGTTAAATGCATAAATTTGAGATTACATAAAAATGAGTGGAGCAAAATTTTGCTGCACTCATTTTTATCATATGGAGATGTTTATATGGATATAATTAGAAGTAAAGATAACTCACATGTGAAAGAAGCTAAAAAACTAAAAGAAAAAAAGTATAGAGTTCAAAGGAAAGAATTTATGATAGAAGGTTTCAGATTTGTAAAAGAAGCTATCAATTCTGATTTTGAAATATCTGAAATTTTTTTGAGCCATATTTTTATAAATAGGGAAGAGAGCTTTTTTTTAGAAGAATCCCTTCAAGTAAAATGCCCTATATATTTTGTTACAGATGAGATTCTTAGAAGTATTAGTGGCACTGAAAATCCTCAAGGGATAATTGCCTTAGTAAAAAACAAGGAATTGAATGTTAAAGATGAGGAAGGCTTTTATATTTTGGCAGATAAAATACAAGATCCTGGGAATATGGGTACTATAATAAGAAGTGCACATGCATCGGGAGCTCTGGGCATCATAACTACTAAGGGTACAGTAGATGTATATAATGAAAAAACCTTAAGATCTACTATGGGATCCATATTTTATATACCTGTAATTGAAGATGAAGATCTCCAAAAAGTAAAATTTTTAAAACAAACGGGTTTTAAGTTAATATCCAGTTCTCTTAGATCAGATATTAATTTTTATAATATAAATTTAAGGGGAAAAATTATAATTGCTGTAGGAAACGAAGGCAGTGGGCTGGGGGAAGATGTAAGGGAAATTGCAGATATGGAAGTAAGTATTCCCATGCCAGGAAAGGCCGAATCTTTAAATGCAGCTGTGGCAGCTTCTATAATGATGTTTGAAATAGTTAGACAAAAATTAAGTTGATGTGTTGACAATATATGAATGTGTATGTAAAATTTAATGGTATAAATGATTAATAAAAATACTATATTTGAAATTACTGTGAAAGAGAGAGTAAATATATATAAGTTTTCTAGAGAGAAAAAGTTATGGCTGGAAGCTTTTTTAAAATGGTGTATATTGAAGTTCACTCTGGAGTACTTGCTGTGAAATTAAGGTATTTGAAGATGCCTAGGTAGCAGTTAAGCGGGAATACCGATAAATATACAAAGAGGATATTATTTTAGTATCAATTTGGGTGGTAACGCGGATTATGTTCGTCCCTTAAAGGGATGGACTTTTTTGTTTGAAAATTTAACCTTATTTTTGAAAGGAGAGATTAATTAAGATGAGAGAAAAATTAAAACAAATAAAAGAGAATGCATTTAAAGAGTTACAAAATAAAGGAAAAGATTTGGATATAGAGAGCATAAGAATTAAATATTTGGGAAAAAAAGGTGAGCTAACTCAAATATTGAGGGGTATGAAAGCACTTTCCTCTGAAGAAAGGCCCATTATAGGTAAGCTTGCTAATGAAATTAGAAGTGCTTTAGAAAATGCCATAGAAGAAGCTTCAAAAAAAATAAAATCCAGTGAAAGAGAAATAAAACTAAAAAATGAAACCATTGATATTACTATGCCGGGGGTAAAGCAAATTATTGGAAGGCGTCATCCCCTAGAACAAATTCTAGAGGATATGAAGCAAATATTTATTTCCATGGGATTTACTATAGAAGAAGGACCTGAGGTAGAATTGGATTACTATAATTTCGAGGCCTTAAATATACCTAAAAATCATCCTGCCAGGGGGGAACAGGATACCTTTTATATAAATGATAATATAGTTTTAAGGACTCAAACTTCTCCCATACAGATAAGAACTATGGAGAAACAAAAACCTCCGATAAAAATGATATCTCCAGGAAAGGTTTATCGTTCAGACGCAGTAGATGCTACTCATTCACCTATATTTTATCAAATGGAAGGACTTGTAGTTGATAAAGGCGTAACTTTTGCAGATCTTAAAGGTACTCTTGAATTATTTGCAAGAAAGATGTTCGGAAGTGATATGAAGACAAAATTCAGACCTCACCATTTCCCATTTACAGAGCCTTCTGCAGAAATGGATGCTACATGTTTTGTATGTAATGGTGAAGGGTGTAGAGTGTGCAAGGGAGAAGGTTGGATAGAACTTTTAGGCTGTGGTATGGTCCACCCACAGGTTCTAAGAAATTGTGGAATAGATCCTGAAATATATAGTGGATTTGCATTTGGAATGGGTGTGGATAGAATGGTTATGTTAAAATATGGAATAGATGATATAAGAAATATGTATGAAAGCGATATGAGATTTTTAAATCAATTTTAGATATTTGTAAAATGAAGATTAATATGTAGATATTTATTCAGAAAGGAGATTTTTATATGAAAGTTCCAGTAAAGTGGTTAAAGGATTATGTAGATATAAATATTCCAGGTAAAGAGTTAGGAGATAGATTGACTTTAAGTGGCTCAAAAGTAGAGGAGGTAGTTACAACAGGAGAAGATATACAAAATGTAGTTACCGGTAAATTATTAAAAATAGAAAATCATCCTGGGGCGGATAACTTACTTGTATGTCAGGTTGATATTGGAAGGGAAGAACCGCTGCAGATTATAACTGCTGCTAAAAATATGAAGGAAGAGGATATAATTCCTGTGGCGCTGCATGATTCTACAATTCACGGAGGAGTAAAAATAAAAAAGGGAAAACTTAGAGGATTAATTTCAAATGGAATGTTCTGCTCTGAAGAAGAATTGGGGATAGCAGAAGGTAAACAGGTACAGGGTCTTATGATTTTGCCTGAGGATACTCCTATTGGAAAAGATATAAAAGAAGTATTAAATATGACAAATTCCATATTGGATTTAGAAATAACCTCCAATAGACCGGATTGCCTAAGCATCTTAGGAATGGCAAGAGAAACTGCAGCAACCTTAAATGAAATCCATAAAACCCCTGAATTGAAATATAACCCGTCTTCCAGTGAAAACATACAGGATAAACTAAAGGTTGAAATAAAGGATAGCCTCTGTAGAAGATATATAGCTAGGGGTATAACAGATGTAAAAATAGAACCGTCCCCTTCATGGATAGAAGAGAGACTTCTAGAAGCAGGAGTGAGGCCAATAAATAATATAGTGGATATAACAAATTTTGTAATGATGGAAATGGGTGCACCTATGCACGCGTATGATACAAGAGAAATAACATCGGGAAGTATAGTAGTTAAAAGGGCAGAAAAAGGAGAAAAGTTTGTTACGTTAGATAATGAAGAAAGGACATTAGGTGAAGATACACTTACTATAAGAGATGGAAGTAGGACCATAGGTATTGCCGGAATAATGGGAGGACTTAATTCTGAAATCAGAGAGGATACTTCTTCGGTAGTATTTGAATGTGCTAATTTTGATGGAACTAATATAAGAATTTCTTCACAAAAATTAGGGCTTAGAACAGAGGCATCTTCTAGATTTGAAAAAGACCTGGATCCTAATTTGGCTGAAATTGCTATGGATAGGGCTTGTTATTTAGTGGAGAAGTTGGGTGCGGGAAAAGTAATGCAGGGTACAATTGACATATATAACGAAAAGGTTCAATCTCACAGCTTGGAAGTTGATTATAATTGGGTAAATAAATTCTTAGGAATCCAAATACCTAAGGAGAATATGGCAGAATATCTAAATAGATTGGAATTAAAAACAGTAATAGATGAAAATACCTTAAAAATAGAGGTTCCTACTTTTAGAGGAGATATAAATATAAAAGAAGATGTGGCAGAGGAAATAGCCAGAATATATGGATATGACAATATACCTTCTACTATAATAAAAAGTGTAAGTACAAAAGGAGGGAAGAATGAGAAACAAAAATTAGATGATAAAGTTATAGAAATACTGATTTCCAGCGGATTGAGTCAATCTATAAGCTATTCCTTTATTAGCAGGAAGGTATTTGATAAAATACTCTTACCGGAGGGCAGCCTCCTTAGAAATGCAGTGGCTATAAAAAATCCATTGGGAGAAGACTATAGCATAATGAGAACTACCACAATATCTTCTATGATGGAGTCTTTAAGCAGAAATTATTCCAGAAAGAACGAATTGGTAAGATTGTTTGAAATGGGCAGAGTATATATTCCACATAAAGATGTAGGTAAACTACCTGAAGAGAACAATATTATAACTATTGGCATGTATGGAAGTGCAGATTATTTTAATTTAAAGGGTGTAGTAGAAAACATATTGGAAATTTTAAAGATAGAAAAATTTTCTTTTAAGAGAGAAACTGAAAATCCAAGCTTTCACACTGGAAGGACGGCACTGCTTTATATAAGAAAAGATTTAGTAGGAATATTAGGAGAGGTACATCCACATGTATGTGAAAATTATGAGGTGGAAGAAAGATGTTATATAGCGGAGCTTAATTTAGATATACTATATAAATATTCAAATTCTTATAACAAATATATACCTCTTCCTAAATTTCCTGCAGTCACTAGAGATTTGGCAGTGGTGGTAGATGATAATGTGCTTACACAGGATATAGAGGATATTATAATAAAACAAGGTGGAAACATGGTGGAAAAGGTGAAATTCTTTGATATTTACAAGGGAAAACAAATAGAAGATGGTAAAAAGAGTATAGCATATTCCATATCCTATAGACTTCCAAATAAAACACTTACAGACGAAGAAGTTAATAAAATCCATAACAAGATATTGAAGTCATTAGAGTATAAGTTAGGGGCACAACTTAGATAGAAAATGCTGCTTTAATATAGATTTTTAAGGTTTAGAGCAGGTGAGTTTCTAAACCTTAAAATTATAATTTATCAGCTATTTACAGGGAATTTTTTATATATGGACATTTGAAAGTTAAATAATGTGTTTAATATACTGGAGATTTGTGATAAAATATTCTTATGGGTTAGGAAAACATCATGATCTGAGAGGGTGTTTAAATGAACGTAGTGACGGTTTTTATAAATGGAATTGAATATAATTTAAAGGGAGACGAACAAGAGGAATATTTACATAAAGTGGCTAGTTATGTAGACAAAAAAGTGAAAAGTGTATTAAAAAATAATGGTAAACTAAGCACGTCCTCAGCAGCTATTTTATCTGCAGTTAATGTAGCAGATGATATGTTGAAAATGAAACAATATAACTATGAATTGCTAAGAGAAATAGACAAGCTGAGGGAAATTGAAAAATCTCATAATCAGCAGATTAATTTTCTAAAGGAGCAGCTTGGATCCTTAGAAGAACTTAATATGGAGCTTAAAGTTAAACTTGGCAATAGCAGCAATAACAAAGCTATAAGTGAGAAAGACCAACAGATTGTGAAGCTGCAGGAAGAGCTGAAGGTTGTAAAGGAATCTGCCCAAAAATATATTAATGAAAATGGAAAACTTATGTCACAAAATAAAGAACTGAAATTCCAAGTTCAGTCGGAAAAATATAAAGTAATAGATCTCCAGCATAAATTAATAGAGAATGAAATAAGTCTCGTAAAAGAAAAAAAACAAAAAAACCCTCTTTTAAATAATGACGGAATCAAGTGATTTTTATCCTTTATTTAATAGTTAAATTAAAAAAACTCAAGGCTGTTTACCTTGAGTTATAAATTTATTATGCACAAATATTAGCAGCATGAACCGCATGTAGCTATTGCTCCCAGTGTTGCGTTGTTAATAGAAAGAGTACCAACAGTAACTGCACTAGTAACAGTAGCAACTACAGTATAGGTACAGCATTCATTAAAGCAAGAATTACAGTCACATACGAAGAATGAGAATGTCTGGCTGGCAAGTAATGCTACCAATGAAAAAGTGTATATAGGTCCAATAGGAGTAGGGGTAATCTGGTTGTTGCATTGTCTAAATATTTGAAAATTTATAGTGCCAGTAAAAGCAACAGTTGCCACAAGATTACTTGCAAATTCAAGTTTAATGCATGGATCTTCTAATTCGCGGGTATTTAATGTTAGCGAAGTAAGAGTAAATGTGGTGCCTGCAACAGTAGCAGCAGGTATTGTAACGGAACCAGGGCTGCTGCATTTTATAATAGTCGGACAGAATTTTTCCTTTTTCTTATCGCAAGGATCAAAATGACCTTTGTTGCAAGGCTCAAAGTGACCTTTGTTGCAAGGCTCACAGTCGTCGTCTCTATAATAATATTTTGACATAGAATTCATAAACGAAATCCTCCTCTTTTTTGTATTAAAGTTAAAATATATATTAGGGCAATAATTTTGTCATTAGCTTCTACTATAATATATGATTTCATGAAAAAAAGGTGATGATATATACAAAAACTTAAGGTATTTCATTGGAATCTTCATCATAGTAAGGGAACAATGGTTCTAAGTTTTGATCAGGATAAAATTTAGGAACAGGAGCTTTTTCAAATATTTCGCATGGATCTTCCTCAGATTCTTCACATGGTTCATCTGGAACTGGGCAGTAGCTGTATGCTGGGATTAGCAGCTGTACAATAAGCTCACATTTTACCACAATGTAGTATCCAAGTGTAATATCTAACACGAAATTCCCCTGCGGATCTTCGCTTATTTCACCATCTAAAGCTTCGGCAACCATTTCAAGTTTGATAATATTTGAATCCAAGTCCTTGGGCTGACCGGTAGGTATAAAATTACCGGAAGTTTCAACTATAGAATCAGGACAGTAAAATTTACCAATGACATCTGTTCTGTTAATTTCATAGAATTCAGTTTTATTTACATTATTAGAGTCAACGTAATCTGCGTAGAAAGAAATAACGTAAGAGATAGTAATTTTTTTAAAACCTTCATTTCCTTTAAGTGGAATTCTATCTACAGAAATTAACTTTATATTAAAATCTCTACTCCTAAGATATCTCTTAGGATCCTCAAGAGTATTACTTCTTAGTTCAGAATCTGTTCTCTTTGTATCCGGGCCTTCATTGTATACAAGACACCTTTTAATTAGGCATTGATCAAATACCTTAGGTACCTCAATGCAAACTAATTCAGAAGGATCAGGTAAACGTCCTTGTTTGTTTACAAGACCAGGACGTGGTACAAATTTATTGAAATTAATGGACATAAATTCTCCTCCTTTTAAATATTATGATAAAGAAAATATGCAGTGTTACACTGATATAATATGCTTGATTATTTATAGTTGTGATTTAGGTAATACATTTTATAAATATTTTATAAAATATAAATAGGGAGGGGGAGAATATGATGACTAACAAATATCCGTGGATATTTATTACTGAAAACAATGATGTGTGGAAAATTTACCTGAATGATAATGCTGAATTAATGTATAAAATAATGCATCAGAAACAAAAATGGACTGAAGAAAAAATTATTGACATAGGTATAATTGAATTTGCAATATGTATAGAAGATGGAATAATTCATATATTGTATGTAAATAAAAAGAATGAATTGAAATACTGTACAAGAAAAGAGGATAAATGGATTGGAGAAAAAGTTTATGATATCAAGAAGGATAATTTTCAAGTACAAGAGTTGAAAGCTATAATTTTGCAGGGCAAAATGCACGTGTTTTATTTATTAGCCGCAGTAGATGGCAGTAAACGTGGAATTTTAAAACATTGTGTTTGGGATGGCAGAGATATAAAACTATATACCATTCAATATATAATTTTATCAGATAAAGTTGACAGGTATTATGAAATACAATTAGAGAAAAAAAATTGTATCGATGTTTTTTTTGTTTCAAACAGGGGGGATGAGGTATCATTAAGTTATTGCATGTATAATCAAAATTCATGGACTGAAGCTAAAAGACTCTATGGAATTCAAGGTGATAACATAATGTTTAAAGTATTAAATACAGGTTATGCATTTAACATAATTAATAAATCCAGAGAAGGGTCTATATATTCACTTGAACATGTTCGTATTGAAGAAAATGTCAATATAAGAAAGCATGAAATTTACAAGGGAAGTGTAGATCCTGTTGAACCAATCATATTTTATATAAATAATAAAATACTTACCTGCTGGAATGAAGAAAGCAATATACTTTGTTCAGAATACAATTTTGGAAAGTGGGAAAGACCGGCTAAGTTTAATAAAAAATTAAAGGCACCTATTAGATCATACAATTTTTTAAATATGGGAAATATAATTGGAACATATATAACTTATGGTACGGAAGATGAAGATTTATATATTTTATCTTTTGAAGAGTTAGCTGACAATAAGACGCCTAAGGTAGAAGAAGAAAAATCAGAAGATGATTCTATTATTGCCTCTGATGATAGGAGCATTGAAGAAATAAAAGATAAATTTAGAAGGATATGTTATGAAAATAGCCTTCTTAAAGAGAAGATTGATTCATTTAGTACTAATATGAAAAAGAAAAAGTTTATTGTGCAGGAATATGAGAATAAAATTAACAGAATACTTGAAGAAAAAAAGAAATTAAAAGAACACTGTAATTTTTTTATGGAAGTTAAACAAAATATTCAAGGGGAACTGGATGAGACAAAGAATGAACTGGAAAAGCAAAAAATGTTTAATAATAATATGAAAAATAATTTAAATAAAAAGGAGAAAGATAACAAGATGCTTAAAGAAGAGATAGAGCGTTTAATAGATGAGAATAATAGACTTAAACAAGAATTGGAGTTTGAAAGAAGTCAGTCCTTAATGACGAAATTATTTAGAAAGAAGGAGTAATTTAATATGCTCCTTCTTTAATTTATGTCATAATATACTGCTTAGGTAACTTGCCTCAAGCAAATAGCCTTTATTTATATGTCTACAAGTACATCTTATAACTTTTAAATTTATAATTTTACTGTTACCTTTTGTATATCTTTTAATATTGTGTAATTATGAAAGTTTAATATTGTTATTGATATTCTAACTTAGAATATTCTTCTACATAATTTTATTCATATTCTTCATGGTTTTCATCTTCATACTCATCTTCATATTCATACTCATTTTCATCTATTCTTGATCCAGGATTTCGGTCAGCAAATAATGGTTTTAGGTTTTGGTCAGGATAAAATTTAGGTACAGGAGCATTATTAAACTTATCGCATAAATTTTCCTCAGGTTCAGGTGCACATGGCTCTTTAGGTACTGGACAATAGCTATAAGCAGGTATTAACAGCTGTACTATTATTTGACATTTAACTATAATATAATAACCTAAAGTAATATCTAGATATTTTTTATTATTGCATTCAGTTAGTATACCTTGAAGTGCATCTGCCACCATTTCAAGTTTTATAATGTTTGTATCGCAGTCGTCTGAGCTATCAGATGTTACATGGGTGCTGGATACCTTGGCTAATGAATCTGGACAATAGAAGCTGCCAATTACATCTTTTCTATTGATTTCAAAAAACTCGCATTTATTTACTGCATTGCAATCAATATAGTCTGCATAAAAGGATATAACGTAACGAATAATTATTTTTTTAAATCCATCTTTTCCTAGAATGGGAATCTGCTCTATGGATTTTAATGTAATTTTGAAGTCTCTACAACCTGCAAATATTTTTGGTTCATCTAATGGGTTACTTCTTAGTTCACAGTCTGTGGTATCTGTATCAGGTCCTTCAGCATAAAAAAGACATCTTTTAATTAAGCATTGGTCAAAAACTTTAGGTACCTCAATACAAACTAATTCTGATGGGTCCGGCAGGCATCCTTGCTTATTTACAAGTCCAGGACGTGGTGTGAAATTATTAAAGCTTATTGACATAGTTTTCCTCCTTTTGAGAAGTATACAATATTTACATTATATATTATGCTTAAAAATCATAGGTGTGATCTTTTTATAGTAAATAATGGCTGGTCAATAAAGTATTTACTTCTCTATTAATAGGATTTATATAGCAAAATAATTCATGGTCCAGATTTTTAAAGTTAAAAATATATTACCCACATCACTATCCTTTGTTTATGTATTAATTACATTTTGAATTTTACTTTCTATATATAATATGCATTATAATATATTTTGTTAACTTCAATAAGAGCTAGTTTTAGAAACTAGCTCCTATTTCTATAAATATTATTTTCTTTGCTTTAATTCATTAATTGGAAAATTCCAGTCTGAATCCAGTGTAGGGTGTGATTTTCTAACTTGTTTTTTAACACCTTGTTTAGGAGCATTTCCAGTGTAATCATTACAAGTATCCAAATATGAAACTTGTTGTTTCTGTAATAGTTTCAAGCATAAATATACAACTGATTTGTCAGTGAATTCTTCAAATTCTTCTTCATTGATAAATCCATCAATTGGAATACCTCTATCATCAATATCTGCATCAAAAACTGCAGACCATTCAAGTTCACAAAAAATAGGTTCATTAAAAATTTCAACATTGGATCTATCTGCTTCTCTTATATTCTTTCCACTTCTTTTAGCATCAAAATACCTAGCTACTCTAGGAGGAAGATTTGGATGAACTTTTGGAAAATGTTCAAAGTCTACTTCAGTAGCGACTTTAAATGGAACGTGAACAGTAGTGTCCTTAATAATTCCGCCTATTCCAGATCCTTTTTTGCATTCTGTTGTGTCTTCTGTTACGCATTCTCTTACAGCATATTCTATATTTTTTCTTATATAACCTTCGATGAATACTTTATTAGTTGGTGCAATATATCTGCATTGAGTTAAAAATATTTGTTTTTCTATTCTTTTTATTTCATAAGAAGGTTCATTTAGTCTTATCTTTGATTCTGAATCTATCTGAATTACAAGTTCTGCAAGAACTTTTGGAATCTTAAATTCTCCTTGTGGCCATGGGTAATTATGAGCAAGTGGAAGTGTATCCGCATTTATAACCCTAGCACTGCATCTAGCACTAGAATCAGAATAAAAGTTATTGTTATCCATTTTATTATCTCCTTTTTAAAAAAAGTGTAGGATAATAATGTTGTTTTATATCCTGATATATACTATTCTAAAAGACAAGAAATGTACACATGAAGTTTATAGATTTATTAAAAAAGATTTTTTACTCAATCCTCTTAGTGTTTCCTTTGTTTAAGTTTATTGTATAATTCTATTATTTTATGGTACTATAAATAAGAATTTATCCGAACGGGGTAATTAGCTAATACTCCCATCTTCTTAAAGGTGGGAGATAATAACTGTAATTGTGAATTGTGAACTGTGGATTGTGAATTGTAAATTGACATATGATAGGAGATAAATTTATGAAAAAAATAGAGTTACTAGCTCCTGCAGGAGATTTGGAAAGTCTGTATGCTGCAGTTCAAGCAGGGGCAGATGCAGTTTATTTAGGAGGAAACAAATTTTCTGCTAGGGCTTATGCTCATAATTTTGATGATAATGCTGTAATACACGCAGTAAAATACTGTCACCTATATAATGTAAAAGTATATGTGACTATGAACACTATAATGAAAGAAAATGAATTACAGAAAGCTTGTGATTATGCCAAATTTTTATATAATGTAGGAGTGGATGCCCTTATAATACAGGATATTGGCTTTGCCTGTATTTTAGAATCAGAAATTTCAGATTTTGAACTTCATGCTTCTACTCAAATGACAATACATAATGCGGAAGCTGCCCTGTATTTAAATAAAATAGGATTTAAGAGAATAGTGCTCTCTAGAGAACTTTCATTAAAAGAGATAACATATATATCTAAAGAACTTGGTATAGAAACAGAAATATTTATACACGGGGCCCTTTGTATATGCTATTCAGGACAATGTCTTATGAGCAGCATTATTGGAGGGAGGAGTGGAAATAGAGGAAGATGTGCTCAACCATGTAGGTTACCTTATAAAATATTAAATAAAAAAGAATGTAATGAAAAAAAAGGATATCTTTTAAGTCCTAAAGATATGTGCACTATTGAAGAAATTCATAAAATAATAGAAAGCGGTACTTTTTCTTTAAAAATTGAAGGAAGAATGAAAAGACCAGAGTATGTTGCCGGAGTGGTATCAGAGTATAAAAGCATAATTCAAAATTTTTATAATGGCTCCCTGCAGCTATGTAATGGTTCATATAAAGATAATTATATTCAAAAAAGACTTTTGCAATTGTTTAATAGAGAAGGATTTTCTAAAGCCTATCTATATAAAAATGAAGGAAAAGATATGATGTCTTATTCTTTTCCTAAAAACACTGGAATAAAATTAGGGAAGGTAGAAAATGATAAAAGCATTCTTTTATGTGAGGATATATCGGTAAAGGATGGCGTTAGGATTAGAGATGAAGGTTTTGCTATTTCTAAAATAATTAAATCACAACAAGAAGTAAATAGAGCTTACAAGGGAGAAAAAGTAAAAATCATTCCTGTGAAATATAGTAGTGGTGACATAATATATAAAACTTCTGATTCCCTGCAGCTAGAAGTATTGCAAGAGATATATAAAAATCCCTATGGGAAAAAAATTAACTTACATTTAAAAATAGAATTTCAAGTGGGGAAACCTATTATGCTTGCCACTAGCTTCAGTGGAAAAGATTTTAAAGTAGGAGGAAAAAAAGTTTTAAAAGCTTTAAACCAACCTTTAAGTAAAGAGAGAATATGCAAAAGTATAAATAAAACTGGAGATAACATATTTAAGTTTATTAGCATAGAATTTGAAAATTTTCAAGATGGATTCTTACCTATATCAGATATAAATGAACCTAGAAGAGAACTTTTAAATAAAATTGAACAGTATATATTAATAAGAAATAAGAAGAATAATATTTTAAATAGTATGATGTCAAAAATGAAATTTAATAGAATCTGTTTACCTGAAAAAATGGTAGTTGTAAATAATAATGAACAATTAAAAGCTGCATTGGAACTAAATTTTGAGCATGTATGTGTAAATTTGTTTAAAGGTAATGAAGCTATTGACTTAAATAATATTAAATTTAAAAAGATATATGTTAAAGTACCTAACATAGTAAGGACAGAATTTAGTTATATAGAAGAATTTATAAATGAAAATTTAAGTAAAATACAGGGTATAGTTACTGGCAATCTAGGTATAATAAGCAAATTTGCAGATAAGGTACAGATTTTTGGGGATTACAAATTAAATATAACAAATAGTTCTTCTCTAGATTTCTATAATAAGATTACAAATGGAAATTGTTTAAGTGTAGAATTAAATAAGAGTGAAATAAGAGATATTATTAAAAATAGCAATTTTAGTGCCCAAATGTTAGTGTATGGTAAAATAGAACTGATGGTAAGTGAGTATTGTGTTATAGGAAGTACCTTTGGAGGTAAATGTAGTTCTAAAGATTGTAATAGAGCCTGTAAAAGAGGAGATTTTGTACTTATAGATAGAAAGAAAAAAGAATTCACATTAAAAACAGATAAATTTTGTAGGAGTTATATATATAATACAGTACCTGTGAATTTAATATCGAATATAAAAGAATTAAGAGATATGGGTATTCGTAGCTTTAGAGTGGATTTTATTGATGAAGATTATGAACGAACTAAAGAAATATTGAAATATTTTAAAAGAGAAGAATTTAATGGTGACTTTAGTGAGTTTACAAGAGCACATTATAGAAATGGAGTGGAATAGAAGTAATTTTGGCCTTGAAAGGATGGATAAATTTAAATGAATGAAAAATCATTAAGGATTCTAGAATTTTATAAAGTAAAGGAGATGTTGAAAAAATACACAAATACCAGTGCAGCTAAGGATTTAATAGATAATTTAAAACCCTATGATAATATATATGAAGTAAGAGAGCACCTGCAGGAAACTGAAGAGGCTTTAGAACTCATTATATCAAAGGGAACTCCCCCTTTTGAGGGAGTTTATGATATAAGGCAGGGTATAAAAATGGCAGAAAAGGGTTCCATATTAATGCCGGCACAAATTCTAAGAATAGGGGGTATTTTAAAAGTTTCCAGAGCATTTCAAAAATATATAAAGTCAAAAGAAGAAGGACAGCACTTTAGAATTATAGAAGATATTTGTGCAGGTATTGTTTCACTTAAGGATTTAGAAGATAAAATTTTCATTTCAATAGAGAGTGAAGATGAAATATCAGACAAGGCCAGCTCTCTTTTATATAATATCAGAAAAAGTTTAAGGGATAAGAATGCTTCAGTAAGAGATAAGGTAAATTCACTTATAAGGACATATTCTTTGTATTTACAGGACAATTTGTATACTGTAAGGGGAGATAGATATGTGCTTCCGGTAAAAGCAGAAAATAAAGCTTTGGTACCAGGACTTGTTCATGATCAAAGCGCCAGCGGTTCAACTATATATATAGAACCTATGGCTCTTGTAAATTTGAATAATGAAATAAAAGAGTTAAAGTTAAAAGAAAAAGCGGAAATAGATAGAATATTATCTGAATTATCAAAGGAGATACATGACAACATAGGTGTAATTAAAAATGATGCAGATATAATATGGGAATTGGATTTTATCTTTGCCAAGGCTAAATTTGGAAGTGAGCTAAATGGAAATATTCCAGTTGTAAGTGAGAATTCTATAGTGGATATAGTGGAGGGAAGACATCCTCTTATAGATAAAAAAACAGTAGTACCTATGGATGTATATATGGGTAAGGATTTTACCTGTTTAGTTATAACAGGTCCTAATACTGGAGGGAAAACTGTAACCCTTAAGACCATAGGACTTTTACATATTATGGCTTTAAGTGGACTTATGATATCTGCCAGGGAAAATTCAACGGTAGGATTTTTTACAGAGATATTTGCAGATATTGGTGATGAACAGAGTATTGAACAAAATTTGTCTACCTTTTCTTCTCATATGACTAATATAGTTAATATTATCAATAAATCTGATGAAAATTCCTTAGTATTATTTGACGAATTGGGAGCAGGTACTGATCCTACAGAGGGAGCGGCACTGGCTGTATCCATACTTGAAAATCTGAAAAGCAGAGGCTGCATGGTAGCTGCTACAACTCATTACAGTGAGCTTAAGGCATATGCTTTAAGAAGCCATGGGGTGGAAAATGCTTCAGTGGAATTTGATGTGGATACGCTAAGACCTACATATAAGCTTATGATAGGAATACCAGGAAAATCAAATGCTTTTGAAATATCTAAAAGACTTGGATTACCTGAATTTATAATAAAAGATGCAAAAGCGAATATAGAAAGTGAAGCTTTAAAATTTGAGGATTTAATTGAAAATCTTCAGGAAAAAAGAATAAAAGCTGAAAATTATTTTAGGGAGGCAGAAATATTAAAGAGAGAAGCAGCTAAGATTAAAGAAAAATATGAAGAAAAATCTAGCAGACTGCAACAAGTAAGGGATAAGTCTATTATGGAGGCCCACAGAAAGGCAAGGGAAATAATAAAAACCGCTAAAGAAGAGGCAGATGAGATTTTAAAGGACATAAGAGAATTAGAAAAGATGGGGTATACTTCTTCAGTAAATCAAAAATTGCAAGAATATAGAAAAATGCTTAAAGATAAGATGGAAAATGCGGAAGAAAATTTATATAAAGCCAAGGATGAAAATGGTCAGCAGCTTAAGTGTGTAAAAGAAGGTCAAGAGGTGTTTATTCCGTCATTAAATCAGAAAGTATTGGTTTTATCCAAACCTGATAATAAAGGGGAAGTACAAGTTCAAGCAGGGATTATGAAAATAAATGTTAACTTAAAAGAGTTAAGGGCTTCTAAAGATGGTTCCAAACCTAAAGGTAACAAATTGAAAAGAGAAGCTAACCTAAATTTAAAAACTGTGGCTACTTCAGTAGATTTAAGAGGAATGGATTCTATAGAAGCAGTGTATATTGCAGATAAGTATTTAGATGATGCCTACATGGGTGGACTTAAAGAGGTCACTATAATACATGGCAAAGGTACTGGAATATTAAGAAGTTCCATAACAAATATGCTAAGATCCCATTCTCACGTAAAAAGTTATAGAATTGGTGAATATGGTGAAGGTGGTACTGGAGTTACAATAGTAGAGTTAAAATAAGGGTGTTTATAATTAATGATTAAGAGTTAAAAGTGAAGAGTTAAAAGTTAAAAGTGAAGAGTTAAAAGTGAACAGTAGAGGGGAACAAAAAATGATATTAGTCAGTGCATGTTTATGTGGAATTAATACCAAATACAATGGAAAAAATAGTTTTTCTCCGAGTGTATTGAAGTTTATAAGAGAAGGTAGAGTAATACCTGTATGTCCAGAACAACTAGGAGGGCTTAGCACTCCCAGGGAACCTTGTGAAATATGTGGAGGTACAGGTAAGGATGTATTGAATAAAAAAGCTAGTGTGGTAACTTCAACAGGGAATGAGTTTACCTATAATTTTTTAAAGGGTGCTTATGAAACTTTACATATAGCTGAGCAATTTAATATAAAAAAAGCTGTATTAAAATCTAAAAGCCCTTCTTGTGGTTATGAAAAAATTTATGATGGAAGTTTTAAAAAAAATATTATAACCGGTAATGGAGTTACAGCAGAGTTGCTTATTAGAAATAAAATTAAAATATATACGGAGGAACATATAAAAAATACTATGCCATAGCAGCAGATATAGTATTAGTTGAAGGCTTGAGCTTGTCTAAAGTATAAAGTTCAGATATCAAAGTTGAAATTTGAGATATTTGTTCTTTGATATCTGAACTTTGAACTTTATATTTAAGTCATGTTACTACTTTTATATACTCTACCTCAGGGTCTTCTGTGCCCTGGACATATAATCCAGTGTCCTTTAATTTTTGTACATAGTCCACAATTTCTTTAGTTATCTCTTCTCCGGGGCAAAGTATTGGTATTCCGGGAGGGTATGCCATTAAAAATTCTCCGCTTATCCTACCTATACTATTTTTCAAAAGCAGGGATTTTTTTGGAGAATTAAAAGCATCTCTAGGAATCTTTAACTGCCTTGGTATATCAGGTATATCCAAAAAGTCAGATTTTTTATTTTCTTTTACATAGTATTCACTGCTTATTTCTTTTAACGCATGTATTAAGGTATCCATAGTTTCTTTAGTGTCTCCAAAAGAGCCTACGGCTAGAACATTATATAAATCAGAAAGTTCCATTTGAATATGGTACTTATTTGATAAAATCATATCTAGATCATATCCCGTAATACCAAGATCTCTACAAGTTATAGTTATTTTAGTTGGATCTAGTGCCACTACACCTTCATTTCCTACTACTTCTTCCCCAAAACAATAAAATCCTTCAATATTGTTTATTTCATATCGAGCATAATTTGCAAGTTCAATAGATTTATCTAAAAGTTCCTTTCCGTAAAGGGCTATTTGTCTTCTGGCACAATCCAGTGAAGCCATTAAAATGTAGGAAGGGGAAGTTGTTTGAAGTAAAGACAGCACTTGGTGAACCCTATTTATGTCAATGCGCTCCGAACATACATGAAGTAGAGAACATTGGGTTAAAGCACCAATTATTTTATGTGTACTCTGTGCGCATATATCAGCACCGGCTTCTATAGCAGACATTGGCAGATTATCGTTAAAACCAAGGTGTGGTCCATGAGCCTCATCTACAATCAAAGGGATATCATAGCTGTGTACAATATCTGAAATTTTCTTTATATCTGTAGCTACTCCATAATAAGTAGGGTTTATTATTAAAACGGCCTTGGCATCAGGATTTTGTTTTAAAGTTTCTTCTACAGTTTCAGGAGTAACCCCTTGGGCAATCCCCACTTTTTTATCTAGGGCTGGCTGCATATACACAGGTATTGCACCGCTTAATATAATTCCTGCAGTAACTGATTTGTGCACGTTTCTTGGAATTATTAATTTGTCTCCGGAATTTACAACAGACATAATCATTGCTTGTATGGCTCCAGATGTACCGTGAATGGAAAAAAAAGCAGCATCAGAACCATAGGCATCTGCAGCTAACTGTTGGGCTCTTTTTATTGGACCTGTAGGATGGTGAAGGCTATCCACTAATTTAAATACAGTAACATCAATTTTAAATGGATTTTCTCCTATAAAGTGTTTGAATTCCTCATCCATTCCAATACCTTTTTTATGTCCTGGGACATGAAAGGGTATTGTATTCCTGTTTACATATTCCATTAATGCATCAAATAGTGGAGTCTCACTTTGATCTAATCTATACACCTTGATAAAGCACCTTCTTTCATAAGGCATCTTAAAATGAATAACTAATTATTATGCCGGAGCAATTCATTTGTTATTTATTTCAAGATACTTAAAAATATCCCTTTAACTTTTTAAATTAAAGGGTTAGTCAGAAGTTTAATAAAAAACTAATATCATTATATGTTAATTGATCTATAAATTCAATAACATGCAGCTAATTTTTACATAATAATAAAATCTATAAATAATAGGTTTAAAAATTGTGTATATAAAGTAAAATATAAAATTATAGGTGTTTTTAAGTACAAAATTTATAGTATAATAGTAAATGTTAAATATTGCATGTAGGAGGTAAGAATATGTATAGAGAAAAATATGAATTCTGGTTAAATTCATGTTATGTGGATGATAAAGAAAAACTGGAATTAAAAAGTATAAAGGATGAAAAGGAAATAGAAGATAGATTTTACAGGGATTTAGAATTTGGTACGGGAGGTCTCAGGGGAGTAATAGGTTTAGGTACTAATAGAATGAACATACATACTGTAGAAAAAACCACTGAGGGATTAGCAAGGTATCTTACAGAAAGATATAAAAATAATATTTCTGTGGCCATAGCATATGACTGTAGAATAATGTCTGAGGAATTTGCTAGGGTTGCTGCATGTAATTTATGTGCAAATGGTATAACAGTAAATCTTTTTGGAACGCTTCATCCTACTCCAATGCTTTCTTATGCAGTAAGAGAACTTAAGTGTAAATCAGGTATTGTTATAACAGCATCCCATAATCCTAAAAGTTATAATGGATATAAAGTTTATGGAGAAGATGGGGGGCAGGTGACAGATGCAGTTGCAAACAAAATACTTTATCATATAAAGAATGTTTATGATTTCTCACAGATAAATCATATGGACATAGAAGAAGCAAAAAATAAAAATCTTTTGCGTATAATAGGAGAAGAGATAGATAAATCTTATATAGAAAAAGTAAAGAGAATGGTTATAAGAAAGGAACTTGTGGCCTCTCATGGGAAAGATTTAAATATAGTATTTACTCCTCTCCATGGTACCGGGAATATTCCTGTTAGGAGAACTTTAAAAGAATTAGGGTATGAAAATGTATTCATAGTAAAAGAGCAAGAGTATCCAGACGGAAATTTTCCTACGGCAGAATGTCCAAATCCAGAGGATCCCAAGGTATTTCAATTAGCTTTAAATTTGGCAAAAGAAGTAAACTCAGATATAATATTTGGAACAGATCCAGACTGTGATAGGATAGGAATTATAGTAAAAGATGGGGAAGGCAAGTACATGGCACTTACCGGAAATCAGGTAGGGGTTCTTTTAACAGAGTATATTTTATTGTCATTAAAGGAGTTGAATAAAATACCTGAAGACGGCGTCATAATCAAGACAATAGTGACTACGGAAATGGTAAAAGATATAGCAAAAGAATACAATGTAGAACTTATAAATGTTTTAACTGGGTTTAAATATATAGGGGAAAAAATAAAAGAATTTGAAGAGCTTCAAAGTAAAAAATATATATTTGGATTTGAAGAAAGTTATGGATACTTAGCAGGAGATTTTGTAAGAGATAAAGATGCTGTAATTGCAGCTACTTTAATATGTGAAATGGCTGTATATTACAAAATGAAAGGAATAAGTCTTTATGAAGCATTAACTAATCTCTATAACAAATATGGGTTTTATAAAGAGGGTATAGTTTCCATAGAACTTAAAGGTAAAAAAGGCCGTGAAGATATAGAAACAATACTTGAATATTTAAGACATTCCATGAAGAGAACACTGGGTGGAGTGGAAATAGTTAAGAAGTTAGACTATAAATTAAGTATTGAGAAAGATCTGGTAAATATAACTGAAAATATAATAGAGCTTCCAAAATCAAATGTACTTAAATTTGTTATGAAGGATAAAAGCTGGTTTGTAGTCAGACCTTCTGGAACAGAGCCTAAAATAAAAATTTATTTTTCAGTAATAGGAAATAGTTTTGAAGATTCTGAAGATAAAATAGAAAGATTAAAACAAAATGTAATGAATGTAATTAAGGATGCAAATTGTTAATAAATTGTGTAGGTGACAAAACTTATGAGTATAAAATCATACTTTGCAGAGAAATTGTCTGAAATATTATTTTTAGAAATAAAAAAAGAAAACATTGAAAGGATATTTAAAATTCTGCCGGAAGAAGACATATATATGCCAGTAAATTCTAAAAATATAGTAGATAGTATTAAGTTACAAAATCAATTGGATAATATACCTGTAGGATATTTTGTTGAAGGCATGTTTTATGTATTAGGTGCAGATGAGAATTTTAGATTTAATAAATATTACAAAGATATACTTTCTAAAGATAAGAACAATAATAAATTTATAAAGGGTATAATTGCAGAAAGTGTTAAAAATGAAAAATATGAAGATGCTTATATAATTCTAAAAGGTTTGTCTATAATAGACCACAGCATAGAAATATATGACAGACTCATAATTATGGTAGATGAAATTAGAAAGAAAAACAATATTTATAAAGAAGAAGAATTAAATATATTAGAAAAGGCTAGATTTAAAGATAATTATGCACTGCCTTATCTATATGAGGCACTTGTGAGAAAAGAAGAAGAGAACTATGAAAAGGCACTGTTCTCTATAAATAACTACATATCAAAAGGCGGTGAGGAAACTTCTGAAGTAACAGATATGAAACAGTGGCTAAAATCTGCTGTGGATTATGATAGGGGAAAAGAACTTTTAGAAAGTAATCCTGTGGAGGCACTGAAACTTTTAGTTCCTCTTATGGATACTTTAGGTGATAATGCTTCTATTTATTATTATATAGCTATGGGATATAGGATGATTGAAAATCATGAAAAGGCTATTTATTATTTAAACGAGGCTTTAAATATAGATAGCAATATAGTAGAAGTTGTAAATGAAATGGGAATAAATTATGCTTCTATAGGAAATTATGAAAGAGCTATAGCTTATTTAAGAAAGGCCTTTGAAGCTACTAAATCCGTAGAAATATGTACAAATCTTATATTATGCTACTTAAATTCCGGAGATCTACAAAATGCAAAAATTCATTTAGAAATTGCCAAAAAACTAGACCATAAGGATCAAGTGGTAGTTGAATTAGAGGGTATCATTAAAAATATGTAATCTTAAACAGTTAAGAACGAAAGGAGAGTTTACTTTATGAACGTAAAAAAAGCTATAATACCGGCAGCAGGACTTGGTACACGATTTTTACCTGCTACCAAGGCACAGCCTAAAGAAATGCTTCCTATAGTAGATAAGCCTACTATACAATATATTATAGAGGAAGCAGTGGCATCTGGCATAGAGGAAATACTCATAATAACAGGAAGAAATAAAAGGGCCATAGAAGATCATTTCGATAAGTCTGTAGAACTGGAGAGGGAATTAGAAATCAAGGGAAAAGAAGAACTTTTGAAAATGGTAAGGGACATATCCAACATAACAGATATTTATTATATAAGGCAAAAAGAACCTAAGGGCCTTGGTCACGCTATAAGCTGTGCTAGAACTTTTGTGGGAAATCATCCTTTTGCAGTAATGCTTGGAGATGATGTAGTAGATAATGAGGTACCTTGTTTAAAGCAGCTTATAGACTGCTATGATGAATATAAAACTTCAATTATAGGGGTACAGGAAGTACCTAGAGAAGATGTATATAAGTATGGCATAGTTAAGGGCATGTATATAGAAAATAATGTGTATAAAGTTAAAGATTTAATAGAAAAACCTAAAGTAGAAGAAGCACCTTCCAATATGGGCATACTTGGAAGGTATATAATAACACCTTCTATATTTGAAATATTGCAAAATACCACTCCAGGAAAAGGAGGGGAAATTCAACTTACGGATGCCCTTAGAACACTGGCACAAAATGAAGCCATGTATGCATATACTTTTGAAGGAAGAAGATACGATGTAGGGGATAAACTTGGATTTCTTCAGGCTACAGTGGAGTTTGCCTTAAAAAGGGAGGAACTAAAAAAACCTTTTATGAAATATCTTTTGGATTTAAAAGAGCAGCATGTGTTTAAAGAAGTTTATGAAGAAATTACCGCAGCCGAAGAAAAGAATAAAGATAACAGCCTCACTGTAATTTAATTGAATTTTTAAACAGTCCAGTCTATCCTTAAGTGAATTCTCTTATTATACGATAATTAAGAGAGTCAAACAAATAATATAAAATATGGTAAAACCATATTTGTTAATCAAGTAATTCTAAGGTTCACATGGAGTTTATTTATGAGAAATGTTTTTCTCCATGTGAACCTTATTAACAGTATTCTTAGTGTCCTTAGCACTTAGAATACGTTATCCTTTAAGGGAAGAACTTATCTAAGCGTGCAGCAGTGCTTATATCCCTTTGAAGAAGATGGGAGCATTAGCTAATTACCGCGTTGGGATAAAAATATTATGAGGTGAGGGGATAAGATTGAAAAAGGTCAGTAGTTTTTTCATTGTAATTCTATTTTTATATGGATTTTTAATTTATACTGCATCTAATGTTTACGCAGAAGGTAGTGGAAAAGTGTATTATGTATCTCAGAGTGGAGGTACTGGAGGTGGGGACGGAAGTATAAACAATCCTTTTAGCAAAATTGGACAAGGTATATCTTACATGCATCCTGGGGATACTCTTTTAATAAGAGGAGGAACCTATTACGAGACTACAGATGTAATAGGAAAAAATGGATCAAGTAGTGCTTGGTACACCATAAAAAACTATCCAGGTGAGACTGTCGTTATGACAGGAAATAATGATAGAATAATGGATGGAAAGGATGGTTCCGATGCAATAACTTTTAACGGAAGTTCTTATTGGAAGGTTGAAGGTATAGAGATGAAAAATTATACAGGGGCGGGAATATATATAACTGGAAATTCCAGCAATATTGAGCTTGATAATTTGACTATACATGACTTGGATTATCCTGAATATAGACCTTATGGAACTTCTGGAGTATATGGTGAGGCTTCAAGTAATTGCACTGTGAAGAATTGCACAATATATAATGTAGGCTTAAAGATAAATAAACCTAAGGATCATGGAATATACATAGGCTATGGTTCCTATAATTGGACTTTCTCAGGAAATAAGATTCATGATAATGCAGGTGCAGCTATACAGATGTATGGTGATCCTAGTGGTGGTAGTAATTGCACAATTATAAATAACTTTTTATATAATAACCACGCTTATGGCATGGCCATTGGAAGCAATGCCACCAATAATTACATATACAATAACGTATTTTATGGAAATGTTTATGATGACGTATATATGTTAGAAAACTCCACTAAAAATTATTTCAGAAATAACCTGTTTTTAAGCAGATACAGTAACTATAATGTACAATTATCTGACGAAGGTTCAGTAGATAATTCTTTTGATAACAATACTTATTATAAGGTTAACGGATTAGTGGCAAATAGATACGATGAGGTATTGACATTTAGCCAATGGAAGGCTCGTTCGCAGGAATATAGTGGACAATATATAAATGATGAAAATGTATCAGAGACATTAATAAATAATTGGGTACCTGTTAGTACTAAAAAGTATTCTAGTATAAGGTTGAGTGGACAAGATAGATTTGAAACTGCAAGAAAAATAGCAGAAGGATTTAATAGAGGATATGTAAATAGTGTAGTTGTTACATCAGGATATAATTTTCCCAATGCTCTAAGTGGAAGTGTACTAGCTAACAAATTAAATGCCCCTATACTTCTAAGTGGCAATTCACCTTCTGAAAATATTAATGCCTTAGAATATATAAAGTCGCATTTAGTTAAAGATGGTACAATATATATTTTAGGTAATGAAACTGAGGTGAATAATGATATAGTAAATAGTTTAGCTAGTTTAGGGTACTCAAATGTAAAAAGACTCAGTGGTAATTCAAAATACGAAACTATAAGAATTATAAATGATGAAATAGAGGCTAAGGAAGGAACTCCTTTAGTTATAGCAGGTGGAAATGTATTTGCTGATGGATTAAGTATTTCTACTATAGCTGCATCCAAAGGATATCCGATAGTTCTGTCAGATAGCAACAATTTATCAGAATATGCCATAGAAACCATTAAAAAAGTAAAACCTTCTAAAATATATATTATTGGAGGAACTGGTGCTATATCAGATACAGTGAAAGAAGAAGTTAAAACTATAGCTAACCTTTCAGAAGATAATATGGTAAGAATTTGGGGAATGGATAGGTATGAAACTTCTCTAAATATAGCTGAATATTTTGGATTAGATGGAGATACAGTAACATTTGCTTCGGGAGAAAATTTTCCGGATGCATTGGCTGGCAGTGTATATGCATCAAAATATAATGCTCCAGTTATTCTTGTAAATGGAGATAGTAAAAACCAAAAAAGTTATGTGGATGGAAAGAGTTATACAAAAGAAGTTATTTTTGGTGGAGCAGCAGTAATTGGAGAAAATTTAAAACTTAATTTAGCAAGATAGACCAGTGCTTTGATACAAAAGACTTAAGAGAAGAGTGTAATATAAGATATATATAAAATCAGCTGCACCTAAAAAATATATTGAATAATTTTTTCTATGATGTAAAATAGATGAAGAGAGTTTTAATCTATTATTTAGGGAAGTGTTAGCGTGGAAAAGGATAAAAAGCTAATAGGATATGATGTGATTTTCCTTATAGTTTCCTTGTATTTTGCTTTATTATTAAGGTTTGATTTTAATATACCCTCGGAATACATGGTATTTTTAAGGATGTCTATTATTCCTGTGGTAATTATAACACTAATAGCTAATAAATTTTTTAAATTATACAATAGCATTTGGAAATATGCATCTATTGAAGAATTGATGTCTATTATATATTCCGTATCACTAGCTAATATTGCTTTCATAATATATAGTTATTTTGTGAATTACAAATTTTTGGAAAACAGATATTTTAGATTCCCATTTTCAGTGCATATAATTTTTTGGATTTTATCGGTAATTGCTTTAGGGGGAACAAGGTTTACTTATAGAATTGTTGAAAGCAATAAAGGAGATAAAGTTACAGAAGATATAGATAAGAAATTATTAATAATTGGAGCAGGAGATGCTTCAGCCCTGTTAATAAAAGAGATAAAAGGACATAAAGATTTAAATTACGATATAGTAGGGCTTATAGATGATGATCCATTAAAAAAAGGAAAATTCATAAATGGCATAGAGGTTATGGGTACCAGAGAAAGGATAGTAGATGTTTGTAGGAAAAAAGGTGTAGAAGAGATAATACTTTCTATTCCCTCAGCAGACGTACAGGTAAAAAGAGAAATTGTTAATATATGCAAGGATACAAAGTGCAAATTAAAGACTATTCCGGGTCTTTATGAATTAATAGATGGTAAAGTGAATATTACAAAACTAAGAGATGTAAATATTGAAGACCTACTTGGAAGAGAAGAAGTAAAACTTAATGATGAAGATATAAATAAATATATAAAAGGTAAAACAATACTTGTTACTGGTGGAGGAGGTTCTATTGGTTCTGAATTGTGCAGGCAAATAGCAAAGTTCAATCCGCAAAAATTATTAATATTAGATATATATGAAAATAATGTATATGATCTGCAAATGGAGTTGAACCGAAATAATCCAGAGTTGACCAAAGACATTATAATAGCCTCTATAAGAGATATGAAACGTATGCAGGAGATATTCCGCATACATAGACCCAATGTAGTTTTTCATGCAGCAGCACATAAGCATGTTCCCTTGATGGAGGAGAATCCTTCAGAGGCAATAAAGAACAATATAGTTGGCACTTACAATATACTAAAGTGCTGTGACAAGTTTCAGGTTAAAAAGTTTGTACAGATAAGCACGGATAAAGCGGTTAATCCTACTAATATAATGGGAGCTACAAAGAGATTTTGTGAAATTATGATTCAAGCTTTTGACAAAGTAAGTAATACAGAATATGTGGCTGTGAGGTTTGGAAATGTTTTGGGAAGCAACGGTTCTGTTATTCCGTTATTTAAAAAACAAATTGCTTATGGTGGACCAGTTACGGTTACTCATCCTGAAATTAATAGATTTTTTATGACAATACCTGAAGCAGCGCAATTAGTTATTCAGGCTGGGGCTATAGCTCATGGGGGGGAAATATTTGTGCTTGATATGGGTAAGCCGGTTAAAATCATTGATCTGGCAAGGGATTTAATAACTCTTTCTGGATATAAGCCAGATGTAGATATAAAGATTAAATATACAGGGCTAAGGCCAGGAGAGAAATTATATGAAGAGTTATTAATGAATGAATTGGCTTTGACTTCTACGGAACATAATAAAATTTTTATTGAAAAGCCTATCCAATTTGATATGGATTTTGTAGAAAAATCTATAAAACAGTTTAATGATGTGTCACAAATGAGTAAAGAAGAAGTATTTAAACTTATGGAGGAAAAGGTACCTACCTATAAAAAAAGAACAAATAAGGTGAAACTTTAAAGCAGTATTTATCCGAACGCTACCATTGCTAATACTCCCATCGCACTCTGTGAAAGCGATTCACACAAAATTAAAGATTTTGGTTCTCTGCTTTTCTATCAAAGTGGGAGATAAGCACTGCTACGCGCCTGGATAAGTGATTCTACTACTTCCTGAATTATTCACCATAATATATAAAAGTATATGCAAAAAGTCTCAAATTTGCTATGTTTGTATTGCAAATGAACTAAACAAAATGAGAGGCTTTTTATTGTTAAATCTAGATTAAAAGGGGTAATATGTAATAATTATTAGGGATTTATAGATATAGGAGGAAAAAATGTCACAGTTAAAAGAAGAATTAATGTTAAAACTGAACAATAAAAAAGCTAAGCTTGGCGTAGTCGGATTGGGCTATGTTGGTCTTCCGCTTGCAGTAGAAAAAGCAAAAGCAGGATATGAAGTTATTGGATTTGATGTTCAAGATAAAAAAGTAGACCTTGTAAATCAGGGACATAATTATATAGGAGATGTAGTAGATTCAGACCTTGAAAAGTTGGTTGAATCAGGGGTTATTAGAGCTACTACAGACTTTAGTTTTGTAAAAGATGTAGATGTAGTTTCCATATGTGTTCCTACTCCACTGGATATGTATAAACAGCCAGATATATCTTATGTAGTAAATTCAACTAAAAGTGTGGCAAAGTATTTGCATAGGGGAATGCTTGTGGTACTTGAGAGTACCACTTATCCAGGTACTACCGAAGAAGTACTAAGGCCCATACTTGAAGAGGGAGGACTAAAATGCGGGAAAGACTTTTTTCTGACTTTTTCACCGGAAAGGGTAGATCCTGGCAATAAGAAATATAAAACCAAGAACACACCAAAGGTAGTAGGAGGATGCACCCCCGAATGTACAGAGGTGGCAGCCACTTTATATAGAAATATATTAGAAAGTGAAATATATACTGTATCTTCGCCAGCTGTAGCAGAAATGGAAAAAATACTAGAAAATACATTTAGAAATATAAATATAGGCCTTGCAAATGAAATGGCAATATTATGTAAGAGAATGGGTATAGATGTGTGGGAAGTAATAGATGCAGCTAAAACTAAACCTTATGGATTTATGGCATTTTATCCGGGTCCAGGACTTGGAGGACACTGCATACCGCTAGATCCATTCTATTTATCATGGAAAGCAAGGGAGTATGATTATCATACAAGACTTATAGAAATTTCAGGGGAAATAAATGATTTTATGCCTGAATTCGTAGTAGATAATGCTATGAAACTTTTAAATGAACATAAAAAGGCAATGAATGGTTCAAAGGTTCTTCTTCTGGGAGTTGCTTATAAAAAGGATATTGATGATCCAAGAGAATCCCCTACATTAAAAGTAATAGAATATTTAGAAAAGAATGGTGCAGACATAATAGTGAATGATCCATATATACCAGAGTTCAGGCATAATGGTAAAATGTATTATTGTGTTGATTGGAGGGAAGTAATAGATAAGGCTGATATAGCTATTATAACAACTGATCACAGTTGTTATGATTATGGAGAAATTGTATCTAGGGCTAAGATAGTATATGACACAAGAAATGCTACTAAGGATGTTAAGAATAATAGAGAAAAGATTCACAAATTATAATATATTGAAGAAATAAAAAGATAAGTTCCTGTGGCTTATCTTATTCTAAAGTTAAGGAGTGTTTTACGTGAAAAAACTAAAGTTTGCCATTATAGGCTGTGGGAGAATTTCATACAAACATGTAGAGGCTTTGGTTGCTAATAAAGAGGAGGCCATTTTGGCAGCTGTTTGTGATATAGCTGAAGAAAAAGCTGAAGAAAAAAGAAAAGAATACATAACAAAGATAGGACAAAAGATAGAGTTGGGTATATATACAGACTACAAAAAAATGCTGGAAAAAGAAGATATAGATGTAGTAGCTATAGCTACTGAAAGTGGTTATCATCCGGAAATAGCTGTATATTGCATGAATATGAAAAAGCATGTCATAGTAGAAAAGCCAATGGCGCTATCTATTGAGGATGCGGATAGAATGATAAAATGTGGAAAAAATAATAATGTTAAACTATGTGTGAGTCATCAAAATAGATTCAATAAATCAATCCAACAGCTAAGAGGTGCTGTTGAGGAGAATAGATTTGGGAGATTAATTAATGGTACAGCTAGAATCCTATGGAATAGAAATATGGGATACTATGAACAAGCACCGTGGAGAGGAACATGGGAACTTGATGGTGGAACATTAATGAACCAGTGTATACATAATATAGACTTACTTCAATGGATGATGGGTGGAGAAATAGATACAGTGTATGCCCAGTGTGATACATTTTTAAGAGACATAGAGGCTGAAGATTTTGGGGCAATAATTGTAAGATTTAAAAATGGAGCAATAGGATTGGTAGAAGGGACGGCTTGCGTATATCCAAAAAATTTGGAGGAAACTTTAAGTATATTCGGCGAGACAGGAACAGTATGCATTGGAGGTCTTGCAGTAAATAAAATAGAAACATGGAGATTCGCGGATCATAAAGATAATGAAAGTGAAATATTAAAGCTACAGGAGGGGGATCCAGACAACGTATATGGTTTTGGTCACAATCCTCTATTTAAAGATGTTATAGATGCTATTAATAACAATAGGGAACCTCTTATAAATGGAGAAGAAGGTAAAAAAGGTATGTCTATAATTCTTGCTGCTTATAAATCAAGGCTTACTGGAATGCCGGTAAAATTTCCTTTAGAAAACTTCTCTACTATGGATATGCATGGAGTAAGTAAAATACATCAGTAGATTTTTATTTATTAATTGTTAATAAAAAATATATATTTTTGTGTTAAAATTCTATTGTTTTAAAATTTAATTAAACTTCCAGAGTTTAGCAGCTATTTTGTGGGGTGAATTCATGGCTAAGATATGTTTTTTGGCAGATGTGGATAGTATACATACGAGAAAATGGGTAGATTATTTCTCGAATTTTAACAATGAAATATTTATAATCTCTATGAGAGATACAAATTATAAGTATAGAAAAAATGTTAAGGTAATAATTATAGAGCCGCCTTTTAAGAGTAAACTTTCTTATTTTTTTATTGTGAAACAAATTAAAAAGCTGATATTTGAAATAAAGCCGGACATATTACACAGCCATTATGCTACAAGTTATGGCCTGTATGGAAGAATGAGTGGATACCATCCTTTTATAATTTCAGTATGGGGCAGCGATGTATATGAATTTCCAAGGTCTAATAGTTTAAAAGCCAAACTTTTAAGTTATATTCTAAATGGCGCAGATGCTGTATGCTCAACTAGTGCTGATATGGCTAAAGAAACAGGAAAGTACTGCAGTAAAAAGGAAATAACTATAACTCCATTTGGTGTAGATATAGATAAATTTAATGTTAAAGTTCCTGTTTTAAAAAATGAATATGTAACTATTGGTGTAATCAAGAACCTACATAAGATATATGGCATAGAATATTTAGTTAAAGCCTTTGAAGCTTTATTAAAAGAGACAAATAAAGATATAAGATTGATGATAATTGGGCATGGAAGCGAGAGGGGCAACCTTGAAAAGCTCTGTGATGATTTAAAGATAAGCTCAAAGGTAACTTTTACCGGAAATATAGATAATACAAAGGTGTCTGACTATATAAATAGAATGGATATTGTATGTATACCTTCTTTGAGTGAAAGTTTTGGCGTAGCGGCTGTAGAAGCTTGTGCCTGTGGGAGACCGGTAGTGTCTACTAATGTTGGAGGGCTAAAAGAAATAGTATTTGATGACTATAATGGATATACTGTGGATCCGTGCAATAGTGAGCTGCTAAAAGAAAAGCTAAAAATACTTATAGAAAATGAAGATAAAGTTAAAAGTTTTTCTGTAAATGCAAGAAAGCTAGTGGAAGAAAAATATAATTGGATTGAAAATGCAAGAATAATGAAAAATTTGTACGATAAAATTGCCACAACGGGGGGAACAATGGATGGTTGAACTTAGAAAGAAAAGTAGCTTTTATCTTCTGATAGTTTTTATTTTTCTTTTAATATCTTCTATAGTTAATAAGAATTACATAATAAATGCACTGTTTCTGTTATGTATAGTTGCAGCGTGTATTTTAACAAAGGCTGATAGTTTATATGAAAATCTATATTATACTCTTCTAGTTTCAAGTATTTTTGAGTATGCATCATATTTTCCTAAGCTTGAAAAATTGTATTATTTTCATATTATATTAGCTGTATGCGCTGGCATTACCTTTTTTAAGGTATTAAAAAATAATAATAAATTGAGAATAATAAATAAAAAATTATTGGGATTTTACATAATATGGTTTATTTATATAGCTCTAAGTTTTATTTGGTCAAAGAACAAATCGTTAAATATTAAATATATAGTAATTTATGCTATGATGTTTACTTTTGTTTTTATAATAGCTATATTTAATGATTCTAAGGAAAAGTTTTACAATACGCTTAAAGTAGTAGGGTTTGTATTTTTGTTCACAGTAGTTATAGGTATGATAGAAGCGGTAACAGGAACCCAATTACCGGTAAAACATTATTATGACAGCATTTTATATAAACTTACTTTGAAGGAATTAATGGTACTAGAAAGCAGACCAGTAGTATTCTTCTTTAATACTAATAATTATGCTACGTTTTTAGGTATGGGCATCCCGTTTATATTATACTTATTTTATTATGCAAAGAATATGGTGATAAAATCACTTTATGGATTAGCAGCAATACTTACCTTTACAGCACTAGTACTTACAAACTCAAGATCTAATATTTTAGCAATATGTTTAATGATGATTGTTTTTGTGCTAGTTCTTTTAAAAGAAGGAAAACTGAAGGCCCTAATCTATCCGTTAATAATAGCTGTAGCATTTACAGGTATATACAAGTATAGTTATAAGTTGGTTAGACATGGAACTGAGTATGAACAAAAAATGATAGAAAAAATGGGCAGTATAGCTAAAATTGGCAGTGCTAAAATAGGTGAAGAAGGTTCTGAGAATGTAAGGGCAACTATAATATATGATGTGGTTAATGGAGTAGTAAAAAATAAGAGGATTCTTGGATTTGGAGCTGGCAATACAATTCAATACTTGATGGATGAGGGTAATACCCATGAAATTTATAGTGTTCATGGACTTGCAACAGAAATACTTGGGGACTTTGGAGTATTTAGTATACTTTATGGAGTATTTTATTTATATTTGCTTTACAATTTATTAATAATTGCATTGAAGAAAAGTTACATAGATAAGTGTATTGCATACTCTTTATTTACATCTTTGATTGGATTTACTATAGGAAGTTTTTCGCCAAGTTCTGTAACATATTTTTTACCTAATTACTTATTATTTGCACTAAGTATTTCATTCATACAAACTAATAGAATAAAGGGTAAGATAGGATATGAGTAACAAAAATAAGATAGCAACTACTGCTGGATTAATTGTAGCTTGTACTTTTGCAAGCAAGTTTCTTGGACTTTTAAGAGATAGCATAACTGCAGCGAAATTTGATGCGGGGAACTTAGATGCCTTTTTTCAAGCATCTAATGTTCCAATGGTATTATTTATAATGATTGGCGCAGCTATTACAACTACCCTAATCCCTTTCTATAATGAAAAGCTGAAGGATGGCAAGAAAGAAGCTGTAGAATTTATAAACAATGTATTAAATGTTTTTATAATAGTTACCGCAGTAATATCTGCTGCATGTATAATCTTTAGCGGACCTATAGTTGAACTTTTAAACCCAGGGTTTACTGGTGAAAAGCTTATATTTACACGAAAGCTTACTAATATACTTATACCTACGCTTATATTTAATGCTGTTATTTATATATTTAATGCAGTACTTCAATCTGAGGGTAACTTTACAATACCAGCTTTAGTGGCACTGCCATTAAATATAATTACAATAGGATATCTCATATTTTTTGGGGGTAAGCATGGTGTAGTAGGGCTTACAGTTATAACTTTTATAGCAACCTTTGCACAAATAATTCCTCAGATCCTAGCTATGAAAAGGCTGGGATTTAAATATAGTTTTAAAGTAAATTTTAAAGATCCTCTATTAATAAAGATGTCCTTAATGCTTATACCTGTTATTTTTGGTACAGGTGTTCAACAGATAAATACTTTTATTGAAAGAGCGCAGGCCACTCATTTTGGAGAAGGTGCTCCTACGTCCTTAAACTATGCTTACAGAGTCTTTGCACTTTTTGTGGATATTTTTGTAATGACTATAGCAACTATCATATATCCTAAAATGGCCAGGCAAACCGCGAGAAATGAAATAAATGGAATGAAGGACACATTAAGCAAATCTTTAGGAACTTTAATACTTATGATACTTCCAATGTCTTTTATTGTTATAATGCAAAGTAGACCTATAGTATATATTTTATTTCAAAGAGGTGCTTTTAAGGAACAATTGACTATACAAACTTCAATTCTTTTGGGGTGTTATTCTTTAGGGTTTTTGGCTTTTGGCATGAGGGACTTTGTCTGTAAAGCTTACTATACCTTAAAGGATACTAGGAGTCCTATGATTAATAGTGCCATAGCCATGTGTGTCAATATAGTTTTGATTTTTATATTTAAGAGCCTTATTGGAATTAATGGATTGGCATTGGCAAATGCTACATCTATGTATATAGCTTGTGGGCTTCTTATTTATACATTGACTAGAAAAATAGGCAGTATAAATGGCAAATATATAATAAATACAGCTGTTAAGACAATAGCAGCATCAATACCTATGATTATAACTATAAAATTATTGAATAGTATTCTAGGGTTAACCTATAATTCTACCATTTTAATTTTTCTGAAGATAGCTGTATCTTCTTTAGGTGGATTAGTAGTATTTATTATATTTGCTTTAATAATTGGAATAGAACAACTTAAAGAAATAAAAAAATTGGTGATAAATAGAGTTATTAAAAGGTAGGTGAACAGTGTGAATACTGTTTCTATAATTATTCCATGTAGAAATGAACAAAATTACATAGGAAAATGTTTAGATTCTTTTGTAAATCAAACTTATCCAAAGCAGTGCTTTGAAGTTTTTGTATGTGATGGAATGTCTACAGATAAAACAAGGACTATAGTCAAGGAATATGAAAAAAAGTATGGCAACATAAAGCTGTTGGATAACCTGGGATTAACTGCACCTAAGGGAATGAATTTAGGAATAAAAAAGAGTACGGCAGACATTGTAGTAATTTTTGGTGCACATGCATTTGCAGACAAAGATTTTATAAAATACAATGTAGAAGCATTGGAAAAGAGGGGAATAGGCTGTGCAGGGGGACCTATTGAGACTATAAGTGAAGATGATAAGGGAACTGCAATAGCTTTAGCTATGAGTTCACCTTTTGGAGTTGGAAATGCCCTTTTTAGATATGCACAAAAAGAAACTTTTGTAGATACTGTGGCTTTCGGAGCATATAGAAAGGAGACCTTAGAAAAAATAGGATACTTTGACGAGGAGTTAGTAAGAAATCAAGATGATGAACTTAATTATAGGGTTGTAAAGAGTGGCTGCAAGGTATTGTTGACACCTAAAGTAAGATCCTACTACTATAGTAGATCATCTCTTAGTAAATTATGGAAGCAATATTATCAATATGGATTTTGGAAAGTTAGAGTTATGCAGAAACACGGAAAGCCAGCATCCTTGAGGCACCTGATTCCTATGATTTTTGTTGCTGCTAATCTGCTTGGTATAATACTTGGCATTTTTGTTAAGCCAATTTTGTATATTTGGCTATTAGAAGTATTATTGTATTTTATATGCAGTATATGGGCCTCAATGAAGGTTTCTAAGGGAAAAATTAACTTATTTAAGTATATGCCCCTGATATTTCCTATATTACATTTAAGCTATGGTATAGGATTTATAGAGGGTTTGTTCAGCTTTTATGTATTAAAATCCAATAAGGCTGTAGAGAAAAATACAAAGATGTCCAGATAAGTAATTGGGCTAAGGAAGAAGCCAGATTTTTGCAGCTTGAATGGTATTATAGTTGCTTAATAAGTTCATTTTAAAAGTGGAGGTGATAGGTTGATAATATATGATATTTTAATTTATATGATGACTTGTTTATATATAATAGCTAATCCTTTCATTGAATATAAAGTTCAAATAAAAGGTATGAATGTTTCTGGTGGCGACATAGTGCTATTTATAATTTTTTTCATGTATGTATTGAAAATAATTATTTCTAAAGCAGCTAGATCAAGATTTGTTGCTGGGTTAGTGAATTTCTTTACAGATTATCTTAGTTTATTTATGTTCGGGTTATTGCTGGTAATGGCTGTATCTGTAACCTACGCAGCAGAAAGAGGATTAGCTATATCTGAAACTTTCAGATTTGCCACTTACATAATCTTATTTTTTATAATTAAATATGAGTTTAATCATAGTAAATATGTAAAAGGGTTCATAAATTCTTATATATTTTCAGTAACAATCATGAGCATATTTGGAATATATCAATATTTTACAGGTTTTGGATTGAATAAAAATTTTATAAAGACAGATGGTTTTCTGGGAAGGCCAAGGATAACAGTTTCTCTAGATAATGCTAATAACTTCGGAGCATTTCTAATACTAGCTATTTTTCCTATAATAATGCTTACACTGTATGAAAAATCTCTAAAAAATAAGGTTTTTTATGGCCTGCTTTCAGCTTCTTTACTTTGTAATATAATTTTCAGCTATTCTCGTAATGCTATGTTAGGATTTGTCATAGGAATTATAGTTTTAGCAATAATATTTAGCTGGAGACTTATTTTCCCTATTTTAATTATGGGAGGAGTGGGATTTTTGATTCCTCAAATAGGAGATAGAGTCAGAGAGATAGGCAGTAGTGCTGAAAATTATACAAGATTAAAATTGTGGAAAACAGCCTGGTATATGATAAAAGAACATCCTTTATTTGGCGTAGGAAATGGAAATTTCGTTAGTTACTATGATAGTTATGTTGCTAAATATCATGAACTCTATATCTATTATGAGTATAAAAGGTTCCCATGTCATAATTCTTACTTAAAAATACAAAGTGAACTAGGTATTCCAGGAAGTGTGCTTTTTATAGGTATTTTAATAGCTTCATTAAATAAGGTTAAAAATATCATTAGTTCTGTGGAAGATGAATTTTATAGATACTTTTACATTGGTTTTGTTTGTTCAATGTTGGCATTCTTGTTTATGAATTTATCAGATAATCTATTCTTTGTACCTAAAACCACAGCATGTTTTTGGTTTGTATTAGCCATAGGCGAGGCAATGATGTTTGGAAATAAAGAAAAAATATTCAGTTAGTATTTTACATAGTAAATAACATAATATACTTAAGTGGAGGATAACTAGTATGGTAAAGACAAATATTAAAATAAATCTTAAATTTCAAGTTTTTCTTTTAGCACTTTTTATGGCTGTAAACTTTGAAATTTTTGTATATGGTAAGTCTACTAAAGTATATGCTGCTTCAAATAGAACTATCTATGTATCAACAAAGGGAAATGATAAGAATCAAGGAAGTGAATCTAGTCCATTTGCAACAATACAACGTGGGTTGGATGAATTGCAGCCTGGTGATACCCTTCTAATCAGGGGAGGAGTTTATCATGAGACTACAGATGTTTTTGATAAAAATGGTTCTTCAGATGGATGGTATACAGTAAAGAATTATCCTAATGAGGATGTTACCATGACAGGAGATTATAAAATTAACTGGGGTGGTAAAACAGCTCCTGATGCTATAACCTTCAGGAACAGTTCCTATTGGAGAATTCAAGGCATAAAAATGACTCAGTATACTGGAGCAGGAATATACATAACCCAGGCATCAAAATATATTGAAATGTCTGATTTAACTATATGGGATTTGGATTACCCTACTTATAGGCCTTATGGGACTTCTGGTATTGATGGAGAAGGTTCTAGTTACTGCACAGTTAAAAACTGTCATATTTATAATGTAGGACTTGAAGTGGATAGACCCAAGGATCATGGTATATACATAGGTTATGGAGCATATAATTGGACTTTTGATAGCAACAATATACATGATAATGCTGGGGCGGCTATCCAGTTATATGGACAGCCAAATGGTGGAAGCAACTGCTTGATTATAAATAATCGTTTGTATGATAATCATGCGTATGGACTAGCTATAGGTTCTAATGCAGTAAATAATAAAATTATCAATAATATGTTTTATGGTAATCGTTGGTGTGATGTATATATGTTAGAGGCAGCTACAAATAATTGGTTCAAAACAAATTTGTTTCTTACAGCACAGAGTAATTACAATGTCCAGCTGACAGATGCTACATCTGTAGATAACTCTTTTGATTATAACACTTACTATAAATCGAACGGATATGTAGTTAACAGATACGATAAAACTTTGAACTATCCTGAGTGGCAGTCATATTCAGAAGAACAGTCAGGAAGATACTTGAGTGAACCAGATGAAGCACAGCAGGCTACTGATAATTGGGCTCCGTTAAAGCAAAAAGAACTTACAAGCAGAAGATTAAGTGGTTCAGACAGGTTTGAAACTGCAAAAAGTATAGCAGAAGAATATAATATGAATCTTGTTAATAATGTAATAATTACATCAGGATACAGTTTTACTAATGCATTAAGCGGCAGTGTACTAGCAAAAAAGTTGGATGCACCTATACTTCTGTCAGGAAGAAATGATTCGGAAAATCAAAGTGCACTAGAATATATACAGTCACATTTAAATAAAAGTGGTATGATATATATATTAGGTAATGAGGGAGATATAAATGAGAACATAATAATAGCTCTGAAAACATTAGGTTATACTAATATTAAAATACTTCCAGACGGAGAAAAATATGGAGCTGTAAAGGCCATAAATGATGAAATCAATGCTTCTAATGGCACTCCGGTAATTATAGCTTCTGGCAATAGTTTTGCAGATGGACTTAGTGTTTCTGCCCTAGCTGCATCTAAGGGATATCCCATAATACTTTCGGATACATATAGTTTACCAAGTGAATCCCAAGAGACTATAGCAAAAATAAAGCCTTCCAAGATTTATATAATTGGGGGTACAGGAGTGATATCAGATACTGTAAAAGATAATATAAAAAAATTAACTGGAATTTCAGAGGAGGATATTTCTAGAGTTGGAGGAAATGATAGGTATGGAACATCTCTAAATATAGCTAGATATTTTAAAATGGATGGAAATACCGTTATTTTAGCTTCGGGGTTAGATTTTCCAGATGCACTTGCAGGAAGTGTTTTAGGAGCGAAACTTAATGCACCTATAATTCTTATAAGTAATAATAACTATGAACAAAAGCAATACATAGACACAGCTCAGTATATCAATGAAATAATACTTGGTGGTAATAGTTCTGTTAGTGAATATACTGGCCAAAACCTGGCAAAATAGACACGGTAATTTTATCCTTATCTATACTTTTTACTATTACATTTAAGTGTAATTATTTGAAATATTAAAATAGGAGGTTCAGACTGACATGGGTGAGAATTATATATCTAACACTTCCAAAGTTGGAGATAATGTAGTCATAGGCAAATTTGTAGTTATTGAGGATGAAGTAACTATAGGGGATAATTGTATAATAGGTCATAATGTAGTGATACGCAGAGGAAGTAAAATTGGCCATAATGTAAGAATAGATGATAATACTGTAATTGGAAAAGAACCTATGAGATCTGTAAATAGTATATTCAAAGATGAAAAAGAATCTTATCCGGCCTTAATAAGTGATGACTGTCTCATAGGTGCGGGAGTTATAATATACTGTGGATGTAACATAGGACAGCACACCTTAATTGCTGATTTAGCTACAGTGAGGGAAAATGTTGTAGTGGGAAATAAAACAATAATAGGTAGAGGGGCGGCTGTAGAGAATTTCTGCAGGATAGGTTCCAATTGTAAAATTGAAACTAACGTATATATTACTGCATACTCAGAAATTGAAGATAATGTTTTTATTGCCCCGGGAGTTGTAACTTCAAATGATAACTTTGCTGCCAGATCTAAAGAAAGGTATAAGCATTTTAAGGGTGTTACTGTTAGAAAAGGGGGAAGAATAGGGGCTCAGGCTACTATCCTTCCAGGAAAAATTATAGAGGAAGATGGATTTGTGGCAGCTGGAAGTGTAGTTACAAAAAATGTAGAAAGCCAAAATATAGTTGCAGGAAATCCTGCCAGAAAACTTAAAAAAGTTCCTGAAGATCAACTTCTTAAAAATCAATAGTAAATTTACACTTGATAATAGGGGAGGTGACGCATATTAGAGTACTACAGGTTATATCGGCAAATGATACCGGAGGTGGAGGAGTTCATGTACTAAATTTGGCTTTTTATTCACAAAATGTATTTCACTGTACTATTGGAACCATAGGTGAAGGGGAACTGTATGAAAAAAGTAAAAGTTTAAAAATAGATACAGTAAAATTCAAAAAAAATCCTACTTATGGCAAAGATATAATGGAATATATAATGCAAAATCAAATTGATATTGTAAATTTTCATGGTGCAAAGGCTTTTTTTATTTACTATTTACTGCGAAACAAAATAACAGTACCTGCAGTGGCCACAGTTCACAGTAATTATAAAAAGGATTTTTTGAATAATAAAATAAAATATTTATTTTATACTCCCCTAAGTTCCATAAGTCTAAAAAAATTCAAATACTATATTTGTGTATCTAATTACCTGAAAAATTTACTGGAAAAAAATAATTTTAAAGGTGAAAAATTTATAGTAACTAATGGGATAGATTTTCACAATATAAATATAAAATGTAATAGAGAAAATATAAGAAAAAAATATGGAATTTTAAAAGATGACTTTGTATATGTGAATGTAGCTAGGATGCACCCTATAAAAAACCAGATATCTCTTATAAAGGCATTTAATCTCCTAAGAAGTTACGTGCAAAATGTAAAACTGCTTATAGTAGGAGATGGACCTATGGAAAAAGAGTTGAGAAAAAAGATTTTGCAGCTGAACTTGGAGGATAATGTAATACTTGCAGGATATAAACCTAATGCAATAGATTTTATCAATGCAGGTGAAGTTGGAATTTTAACTTCTTTTAACGAGGGAGGGGCACCTCCTATAGTGTTACTTGAAAGTGCAGCAGTAAAGAAGTTTTTTATAGCTCCAGATGTGGGAAGCATAGGAAAAGTTATGGATAAAGGCTCAGTTCTTCTGGTAAATCCTGTATCTGAAGAAGATATATACCGCAAGATGAAAGAGGTTTATGATAAAAGAGATGAAATTTCGCTAATGGGGCAGAATTTATATAATGCTTCAGTATCAAAATTTTCTATAGATAACTTTTGTAGAAAATATTTAGAAGCATATACTGAGGTACTTTCAGAAAAATAGTTGGAGTGAAAATAATGACAGGAAAAAAAGTAATAAAGAGTTCTGTTATAGTTATGCTTTTAATAATTGTAGGGAAAATTTTAGCACTAGTAAGAGATGCCCTTATAGCTGCAAAATTTGGGGCAACTTATACTACAGATATATATAATTTTTCACTGGGCATAGTATATCTTCTTACTACTGTAAGTTATGGACTTACTACTACCTTTATACCTTTACACTGGGAACACATTGAAAACAGTAATAAAAAGGAAAGAAATAATTTTGTAAATAATATTATAAATATATCATCTATTTTTACTATAATTATGACTATTTTTCTTATAGTGTTTTCAAAACAAATAATATATATTTTTGCACATGGTTTTACATATAATAATTTAGTATTTAACCAATCTGTTGAAATTGTCAGAATATTACTTTTGTCTTTAATATTTGTGACTCTTCAAAGTGTAGTTACAGGAGTACTCCAATCTCATAAAAACTTTTATGAACCAGCTGCTATGGCTTTAATGTCTAATTTAGTTTACATAATATATTTGGTGTTTTTAACTTCTAAATATGGAATGAAGGGGTTTGCTGCAGCAACAGTAGTGGGGTTTTTCATCCAATTTGTAATAAATTTGCCTAAATATAAGAAGCTTGGATATAGTTATAAGTTTATATTAAATTTTAAAGATAAATATGCAGTACAGATGTTTAAATTGATGATACCTGTGGTTATAAGTACTTCACTGATTCAGTTAAATGTTTTTGTAAACAGGTCTTTTGCAACTAATATATATTTTGGAGCAGTTACGGTTTTAGACTATGCCAACAAGGTAAATACTCTGGCCTATGAGGTTTTTGCTATTGGAATAGCCATGATAGTATATCCAACTTTATCTGAACTGGCAGTTAAAAATAATAGTTTTGAATATAAAAAAGCTCTTGTAACTTCTATAAATACTATAATGATAATAATGATACCAGCAGCAGTTGCCATAGGCATGCTAAGACATCCTCTTGTAAATATAATTTTTAGAAGAGGAGCATTCACTTTACATGCTGCCAATTTAACCTCTAGTGCGCTGTTTTTTTATTGCCCTGCCATGATAGCCTATGGAATAAGGGATATTTTAAACAAAGCTTTTTATTCTATTAAAGATGTAAAAACTCCCATGATAAATAGTTTTATAGGAATAGGTTTAAACATAATTATAAATTTTTTTGTAATAAAATATATGCAAGTGTCGGGACTTGCATTAGCCACATCTATATCTGCTATCATAACTACTTTACTTATGATGTGGAAGTTAAATAAAAAATTGCAGGGAATAAAACTTAGAGGAGTGTTTTTTAGCTTTTTGAAAATAAGTTTTTGTTCAGTTATAATGGGTATATGTATATATATTATAAACAATATATGCATGAATATAGTTTCTTCCATTATGATAGGCAGTCTGATTTCTATACTTTTGTCTTTTATATTTGGCAGCATAATTTATTTTGTATGTCTGTATTTTTTTAAAGTGGAAGGTTTTAAGTATTTAGTTGATGGATTTAAAATAAAAATTTTTAAATAAGTTATTATGTAAAGAAGGTGGCAGAGATTATTAAAAGGCGTATTTTAGAAATGGATATAATAAGGGCAGTTGCCATAGTGGCAGTAATAATACTGCATGTTTCTGCAACTGCACTTTACCAATGTAAGCCTTATTCTACTACTTATAATATAACATTTTTATTAAATCAGCTTTCAAGATTTTCTGTTCCTGCATTTATAATTATTTCGGGAATGGGATTAACTATAAATTATAAGGAAAATTTCAGTTATTCAAAATTTATAGTTAAAAGATTCTTAAAAGTTGTACCTCAATATGTGGTGTGGTGTGTTCTGTATATATTAATTATAACTAAGAATTTTAATATATATGGTGATTTAAATGATATGGTATATGGAAATGTATTTTATCATTTTTATTTCGTACCTTTAATTATAGAATTTTATGTTATATTTCCTCTTATATATAGGTTTATAGGGAAAAGGTGGTGGCTTTTTTTTAGCCTTTCTATTACCTTGTTTTTTTTGATATATAGCTATTATTTCAAAGTAATAACTCCAGAACAGTGGTTTTGGAATAAAAAAAATTTATTTTACTGGCTTTTCTATTTTTCTCTGGGAGGATATATGGGAAAAAATATTGATAGTATTTCTGAAAAGTTAAATAAACACAGAATTATAATTTGTATTATGTTCTTGTTTTCTATTTTTGTAATGCTGTGTGATTTGGTATTAAAAAATCAGTATAATAAAGGTATAGATTATATTACCACTTTTCAACGTCCGGCAGTACTTATTTATTCACTGTTTTTTATACTTTTTATATTTAGCTTTAGATGGAAAAAAGGATTTTTTATGGATATAATAAGGTATATATCTAATACTTCCTATGATATTTATTTATCTCAGGCCGGCATAATATATCTATATGGACAATATTATACGGCAAAATATGGACAGATGGGAAATTTACATTTTATCTTAAGTGCCTTTATAGTTACACTTATAGGTGCTGTACTTTTAAATGAAGTGAAAAAATTACTGTGAGGAAAACATAAAAAACAAATAAATAGTTAAGGTAGGTGAACATATAGGTTCTGTAAATTATATTTTTTACAGAGCATAAGATTATGAAAGCAGAAGATATAAAAATAGATTTACATGAGGATATAAAACATAAAATGGTGCAATTTTTTTTAAAGAGAGTATTAGATTTCATAATTTCACTTATAGGAATAATTATATTAAGTATAGTGTTTATAATATTAGGTATATGGATAAAGTTGGACTCAAAAGGACCTGCTATATTTAAACAAATTAGAGTAGGCAAAAACGGCAAGGAATTTAAAATATATAAGTTTAGGACTATGATAGTAGATGCAGAGAAAAAAATGAGCTTAAATATAGAACCTGGAAATTTAGAAAATTTCATATTCCAAAGTAGAAATGACAATAGAATTACTAAATCTGGAGCTTTCTTGAGAAAAACCAGTTTGGATGAAATTCCCCAATTATTTAATGTACTGCTTGGAAATATGAGCCTAGTTGGACCGAGACCTGAGATACCAGATGTGGTTAAATTTTATCCTGATGCATATAAACAAAGACTTCTAGTTACACCTGGAATAACTGGATTAGCTCAGATTAGTGGCAGAGGGGAAATAGAACTTGGGAAGACTGTCTATTATGATTTAACCTATATAAAGAATTTTTCACTATGGATGGATATAAAAATTTTATTTAAAACAGTTTTTTCTGTATTTAAAAGTGAAGGTGCATTTTAATATGTTTACAAGAATATTAAAATATAATGTGTTTAATGGAAGTAAAGTAGAATTTTTAAAGTACATAGAAGGAATTTTTAAAGTAAATATAGTATCAGGCAATCCGGAAATTTTATATAATGGACTTAATAACAGTATGCTTTTTAAAAGTTTCACCTCAAAAAGCACTGTAATAATCCCGGATGGACTAGGTACCATACTAGCTTCAAGGATGGTAAAGTCGCCTGTGAAAGAGAAAATAGCAGGCATAGAAGTAATGGAATCCATAATAAAAAAATGTCATAAAGAAGGCAGAGCAATATATCTTTTGGGAGCGAGACAAAGTATACTGGAGGACTGTATTAAAAATTTAACGAATAAGTATCCTAATTTAAATATAGCTGGAAGCCATAATGGATATTTTGATTTACACAATTGCCAAGATATAATTTTGGATATAAAAAAAAGTAAAGCTTATGCTTTATTTGTGGCTATGGGTTCACCTCGGCAGGACATTTTTATAGCTGAAAATATGGATATTCTCCCTTGTAAAGTATATATGGGAGTAGGGGGGAGTTTTGATATTTTTTCGGGAAAAGTTAAGAGAGCTCCAAGATGGATGATAAAGCTAGGATTTGAATGGCTATATAGGGTTTGCAAAGAACCATGGAGAATAAAAAGGCTTTCTTCCATACCTAAATTTTTGTTAAAGGTTATGCTCTATAATAAAAAATTTAGTTAAGAATTAAGAATTAAAAGTGAAGAGTTAAGGAAAATTTTTCTCCGGTTTCCTACGAAAAATTCTGGAATACAGTACCAGAACCATTAAAGCTTTGCTTCAATGGTTCTGCATTTTAGATTTTCTGAAGCGGAGCAGAAGAAAATCCTCCTTAACTTTTAACTATTAACCTTTAACTCTTAACTTACTCAAGGAAGTTTATCCAAACTTTCTAAGATGTAGCCCTTACTTTTCCAATCTTTTATTACAGAATCCAGTATTTCTGAGTTTGTTTTTGATACTGCATGGAGTAAAACAATGGCTCCATTGTGAGTTCTGCGACTTATCATCTTTTGGGATTCAGCTGGAGAAGGCTGTTTTTTAATATTCCAGTCATTATAGGCAAAGCTCCAAAATATTGTCTTATAGCCTAACTTTTTAGTATAAAATAAAGACAATTCGTTGTATTTTCCCATAGGTGGTCTAAAAAATTTAGGCATTTGTTTACCAGTGATTTTTTCATAAGTATTTTCGGTTACAGTGAATTCTTTTTCAAACTTTACAGGATCCTTTGCAGCTTCTGCCATGGAAGGATGACTTGTAGAGTGATTGCATACTAAATGACCTTCTTCTACCATTCTTTTTACAAGTTCTGGATTATCCTTTATATATGGAGTGGTAACAAAAAAGGCAGCAGGTACATTATTTGATTTTAATATATCCAGCATTTTAGAAGTATAACCATTTTCATATCCTTCGTCAAAAGTTAGGTAAAGCACCTTTTTAGAAGTGTCTCCTAAATAATAGGAAGAATATTTACTTATAAGTTGTAGAATTTCTTCTGGCTCCTCAGAAGGGGTACCTTTGTTGTTAGGTTTAAAAAACCAATTTTTTTCGCTTCTGTCCAATTTAGAGATATCTAAATTTTTCAATCTTTCAGAAGTAACTCCGGTATCCGTATTATTCAAATTGCTATTAACAGTTAGAGTATTGTTATTTCCTAGAATAACTTTTTGTCTATAATGGTTTTTTGTATTAAATGAACATAAAAAAATTATGCATAATAAAAGCATTGATGTAAATTTTTTCTTCATAATTGTATCACCTACCTTATAACATATATTTTATGGTACACTTAATGAGTTATCTTATACTTGAAATTTGGAGGAATTAATAGTAAATTATGTTAGAATCAACATTCGTATATTAATGTTGATTTCAATTATTACATAAAATGGAGATAAAAATGTGAATGATTTTACTGAAAGTATTAAAACAATTTATAATTTTATAGAAACATCAGATTCCAAAAAAGAAAAACTAAAATTAATAGAAAAGTATAGAGTGAAATTTAAAATAGCCAGAGAAGAGTATCTTTCACAGAAATATTATGAATTAACAGGAATAAATAAAAGAAATGGTGTGGTATATACTCCTGGGCAAATATCATTATATATGATTAAAAATTTAATAAAACCAGAAGATGTAATTAATAATCCATTTGTAAAAATTATGGATCCCGCTTGTGGCTGTGGAAATATAATATTCAGTTGTTTTTGTTATTTAAGACATATATTTATTGAAAATATACAAACCATAAATGAAATGAATAATATAAATCTAAAACCCGAAGATATAAATGCCCATATAGTGCATAATAATCTATTTGGATTTGATATAGATGAAATTGCACTTAAGATTTTAAGCATAGACTTGTTTTTATTGAGCGGGGAATTTAGCAAAAAGAATTTCATTCTAAAGGATTTTCTAATAGAATCTGTAGAAGAAAAATTTCATCTATTTATAGGCAATCCTCCTTATATAGGACATAAATCCATAGAAAGAAGCTATTCTAAAATTTTAAAACAAATTTATGGAAGTATATATAAGGACAAATCAGACGTTTCCTATTGTTTTTTTCAAAAGTCATTAAAATGTTTAGAAGAGCCAGGAAAGCTTGCTTTTGTTACTTCCAGGTATTTTTGTGAGGCCTGCAGCGGAAAAGAACTAAGAAATTTTTTAAGCAGCAATACAACTATATATAAAATTGTTGATTTTTATGGTATAAGGCCCTTTAAAGGAGTTGGAATTGATCCTGTAATAATATTTTTGGAAAATAGAAAGAATTGTAATAACAAAATAGAAATTATAAGACCTAAAAAGAGCGAAAGAAAAGCGGAAAGTAAGTTCTATGATTTTTTATTTTTTAAAAAAGATAAAATTAGATATAAAAACTTTTTTATAGCACAGGATTCAATAAATGATAGTGGATGGGTGTTTATTAGTGAATTTGAAAAAAATATAATCCATAAAATAGAGAAAAAGTGTCAGGTTACTCTAAATGACATATGTGAAAGTTATCAAGGCATAATAACGGGTTGTGATAAGGCCTTTATAATAAATAAAGACACTCTGATAAAGAAAAAAATTGAATTGGAATTAGTCAGACCATGGATAAAGAACAGTTATATACATAAGAATAATATAATTGGAGATGAAAAATTTATAATATATTCCAATTTCATAGAAGATGAAAATAAATATCCTAATTCCATAGAATATATAAGTAAGTATAAAGAAAAACTTGTAAAGAGAAGAGAATGTAGAAATGGAGTAAGAAAGTGGTATGAACTTCAATGGGGAAGAAAAGCGGAAGTGTTTGAAGGTGAAAAAATTATATTTCCTTATAAATCCCCAAATAATAGATTCGCATTAGATAGGGGAAGTTATTTTAGCGCAGATATATATTCTTTAGTATTAAAGAATAATAGCTCAATGACTTACAGTACACTTTTAAGTATACTAAACAGTTCTCTTTATGAATTTTACTTTAAAACCTTTGGAAAAAAATTAGGACATAATCTCTATGAGTATTACCCTAATAATGTTATGAAACTTTATATTCCCTTTATAATTTTTTCAAAGGAATATAATGAAGAAGAACAATTATATAGTTATTTCCAGCTTACAAGCAGAGAAATCCAATATTTAAAAAATAATGTGGATAGTGTAACCTAAAAACTGCTTCATTTCTGAGAAACAGAATCACTTCAATTGTGAACTGTGAACCGTGCATTGTGAATTGTATAATTATTGTCATGTTATAATATTATTGCTATAATAATATCTACGGTGAATAGAAACTAATTTAAAGCCTTAAAGATGCCTGAAAATTTGAAAATTAAAAAGCAAGAGAGGAGTTCACAAATGGATTTATGGTTAAAAGAAGGTCAAATTGAAAATGCTGCTATGACCTATAAGATAAAAGAAACTTTAGTTACAAAAAAGACGAAGTATCAGGATTTAGCTATAGTAGATACTTATGCACTTGGAAGAATGTTGGTTTTGGATGGAATAGTACAAACCACGGTTAAAGATGAATATGTATATCATGAAATGATAACCCATATACCACTATTTACTCACCCTCATCCCCAAAAGGTACTTGTGGTTGGTGGAGGAGATGGAGGCGCTGTAAGAGAAGTACTGAAGCATCCCACTGTAGAAAAAGTTGTACTCTGTGAAATTGATGGTCAGGTTGTTACTGAGTGCAAAAAGTACCTTCCTGAGATAAGCTGCCAGTTAGACAACCCGAAATGTGAAGTTTTTATTGGAGACGGAATAAAGTATGTTCATGAACATAGGAATGAATTTGATGTTATAATAGTAGATTCTACCGATCCTTTCGGCGCGGCTGAAGGATTGTTTGGTGGAAGTTTTTATGAAGAAATATATAAATGCTTAACAGAAGACGGTATATTTATAGCACAGACAGAAACACCTTTTTATTTGCCAGAAGTGGTAAAACAGGTTTATAAAGATGCAAAGGAAATTTTTCCTATTACAAAATTATTTATGGCAGGGATACCTACTTATCCTAGTGGATTTTGGAGTTTTACTGTAGGTTCTAAAAAGTATGATCCACAGTCAGTAGATTTATCTTCTACCATAGAAATAGACACAAAATATTATACTAAAAGATTACATAAGGCATGTTTTGTACTTCCAAAATTTGTAGAAGATTTAACTTAGATATTTTTTAAATTATGTAAAAGATATTTTAGTTTATTGTTATAAACTAAGATATCTTTTAGTATTTTTTTGTTTATTCTATATATGTAAAACCAATTGAAATATATGAAAATCTTTCGGCATATGTTTAAAAATATAACATATGGAAATAATATCAATAAAATAACCATAAAAATGCAAAAAAATAAAGGGAAATTATTTCCTGTGTAGAATATATTAAAAACACGTATTTTATTTAGATAAATATCAAATAAAAGAAGGGGGGTTAAGAATGTCTGACTCGGACTATGCATATTTTGCATATGCTAAAGTTTATATATTAAACTTTAGTCATGTAACATCAGGACTTACATGTTATATGGTAAATTAAAGTTAAAAGTATATTTTAACGCTAAAACTATAGTATGACAGATTATTTTTATTAGTTTTAGTAGAGTTTTGTATAATATATGAATTTAGAATTTTATATCAAAGAGAATAATCTTATAGCTAATATGAAGGGAGAACTAGATCATCATAGTACAGAAGAAGTTAGAAATAAAATTGATAATCAATTAGATGCAGAAGGTTCAGACAATTTGATTATGGATTTTTCGGGAGTAACTTTTATGGATAGTTCTGGAATAGGAGTGGTAATTGGGAGGTATAAAAAATTACATTCCCAAAAAGGCAAGGTATGTATTGTAGGTGTATCACCTTCGGTGAGAAGGGTATTTGAGCTATCAGGGATGTTTAAAATTATAGGGCTTTATGACAGTATTGAGGAAGCAATTGAGAATATTTAATGGGGGGATAAATTATGTATGATAACAGTGTGAAAATAGAGTTTACTAGTAAATCACAAAATGAAAGTTTTGCGAGAGTAGCAGTAGCGGCCTTTGTATCCCAGCTAGATCCTACATTAGATGAATTAACAGATGTAAAAACTGCAGTTTCAGAAGCAGTTACAAACTCTATTATTCATGGTTATGAAAACAAAGAAGGTATAGTTAAAATTGAAGCTGCCATTAAAGGAAGAGAGTTGATTTTAATAGTAGAAGACAAGGGCTCAGGAATAGAGGATATAAATGCTGCCAGGCAGCCTCTTTATACCTCAAAGCCTGAACTAGAGAGATCGGGTATGGGATTTACTGTAATGGAGACATTTATGGATTCTCTTGAAGTGGAATCTGAAAAGAACAAAGGGACAAGATTAATTATGAAAAAAGTTTTTAATTCATTAAGTTAGGTGAATGATATGGGTGAGGAAACAGCAAAAAAAATTAAATATAGTTATAATGATAACTTGAAATTAATTAAATCTGCAAAACAAGGAGACAAAGAATCCTTAAACAAGCTGGTAGAATTAAATTTACCATTAGTTTCAGCTATAAGTAAAAAATTCTTAAATAGGGGATATGAATATGAAGATATATTTCAGATAGGCTGTATGGGACTTATGAAGGCAATAAATAACTTTGATGAAACCTATAATGTAAAGTTTTCTACATATGCTGTACCCATGATACTGGGAGAAATAAAGCGATTTCTCAGAGATGATGGGATGATAAAAGTAAGTAGAAGTATAAAAAATACAGCTAAAAAAATTCACTATGATAGAGAAGCACTTACAAAGCAATTAAATAGAGAACCTACTGTGGAAGAACTGGCTGAATACTCAGGAATAAAAGTAGAAGAATTAATTTTTGCTACAGAGTCTGCAACTAGTCTTCAATATCTATATGATACTATACATCAGGATGATGGCTCTCCAGTTCTCTTAATAGATAAAATAAGTCAAAATCCCAAGGAAGATGTAGAAGTTATAGATAGAATTGCATTGAAAGAGGCTTTGAAAAATTTAGATGTAAAGTCAAGGCAAATTATAATGCTGAGATATTTTAAAGATAAAACTCAAGTTCAAGTGGCAAAAATGTTAGGGATAAATCAAGTACAGGTTTCTAGAATTGAAAAAAAAGTACTTAAAACTATGAGAGAAATTTTAAGTGGGTAGTTTGTAAAATTTCACAATAAAAAGTAATTCCACCTGAAACATAAAGGTGGAATTTTAATTAAGGCATTTTTAGTATGTTATTTATCTTGAAGTATCCTGTGTATTTCCAATAGGTATGTCAGTGGATGAATTATTATTATGAGTGTTGTTTTTATCTCCAGAATTTTCCGTTGGATTATCTGGATTTTTGCCGGAGGAATCATTGGTGTCTACATTACTGTCAGTATTATTTTGGATAGTATCTGTAGTTTTGTCATTAGTATTGAACTGTTGTTTTTTATTAGTGTTTTTTTTGGGAAAAGCATCAAATATGTTCCAGGAATGAGAAAGAGTACAGTAACTTGTAGGAGCTGTACCGTCTATAAATAATTCGTCATAAACCTTACTGCCTGTGACATCATTATAACAAGCCGCACGGGCAAGCTTTCCAGACTCGGAACATATAGAAGCAGTTACTATTCCAGATGGCATTTCAATATCTTTTGAGGGTAAGCCCTCATGGAAAGGAGACATTATATCCGCCCAAAGTTTAGCTGCAGAATTACTGTTAATTGCTGCACTATTTAATACGGAATTGTCGTCATTACCAATCCATACGGCTGCAGAATAATAGGGAGTTAGTCCACAAAACCAAAGGTCTCTGTTGTTGCTGGAAGTACCGGTTTTACCCCTTACAGCCATGTCTCCGAAATTTGCATTAGGTCCTGTACCTTCCTGACTAACAGGTCCTTTTAACATATCATATAATATATAGGCACTTTGGGCAGAGAGCACTTTTTTTGTTTCCGTCTTATTATCTAATATAATTTTTTTGTTTCTGTCTTCTACTTTAGTATAAAGTTTTGGAGCAGTATATGTACCGGAATTTCCAAATACTCCGTAAGCTGCAGACATTGTAAGGGTATTTACACCATGATGGAGTTGTCCAAGAGATAATGCTGCTATACTTGATCTATCATGATTATCTAAAGTTATGCCGAATTTCTCTGCATAAGCAGCCCCAGTTTCCAATCCTAGTTTGTCCTCTAATTTAACTGCCACTAAATTTATAGAATGAGTTAATGCAGTTCTTAAAGTCATATCTCCGCCAATTGCCTCATCATCTTTAGGTTGGTAGGGTTCACCATTGGACATATATTTATTTGCAATTTCATCCGATAGAGGAGAATCCTCAAATACACTGGCAGCTGTGAATTGTTGTGAATCTACAGCAGGACTGTATACAGACAGTGGTTTTATGCTGGAGCCTGGAGGTCTTAAATAATTTTCAGATGCAGCCCTATTAAAAGATCTAGCAGGCTGAGTCCCCCTACCTCCTACAAGAGCCTTTACTTGTCCAGAATGGTAATCCATAACTACTGCAGATGCTTCAGGCTGTAATATCCCATTCCCATCTGTAGTGGAATTTTGAAAAATACTATCATTATTTATAGTATCTTCTGTTTTTTCCTGCAATTCTTTGTTCATTGTAGTATATATTTTAAGAGCTCCATATGTAAGCAGATTTTCTGCTTCTTCATCGGTATATTTATATTTAGATTTCAAATCTTTTTTTACCTGTGCAATAACAGGTACTGTAAACCATTCATTATTATATGTGTTATTTACAGTAGGTTCTGGTTTAATATCCAGTTTACCATTTGAAATGTCATTTATGGCAGCCGTATACTGACTTTCAGAAATGTAACCATTTTGATACATTTTTGCAATTACGGTTTTAGTTCTGTTTAAATATATGGATGGATTTTTTTTAGCAGTAGTAGAGTAGGGATAATATACAGATGGACTTTGAGGAATAGCGGCAATAAGAGCACATTCAATTAAATTTAAGTCTTTTGCAGGTTTCCTGAAATACTGCTGTGATGCAGCTTCCACACCTAATGCCCTTCCTCCTAAATAAATTGTATTCATATATGCTTCCAGTATTTGATCTTTACTTAATTTTTTTTCAAGTTGTATTGACATATATATCTCTTGTAGTTTTCTTTTAAAAGTTACATTGGAAGATAGAAATATACCCCTTACCAGCTGCTGGGTTATAGTAGATGCTCCTTGAATGTTATTACTACCTGTAATTTTATTTTTAACATCTATAAATATTACACCTATAATCCTTTTTAAGTCTATACCTTTGTGTTTATAGAATCTTTCGTCTTCTATACTGATAAAAGCATTTTTTAAGTTCTGGGGCATACTATCAAAAGAAATCACTGTTCTTTGTTGGGGGCTAACTACTACATCCATGACATTGTTATTATCGTCATATAGAACAGAAGGCTCGTTTAAATTTAATATCCGGTTTACATCAAGTTCCGGAGAGTTTTTTATAATAGCTAAACTTGCACCAATTATCGATACGAATGTTAATAATAATAAACCACATAAGATAGTAAGTATAAGCTTAGAAGTCTTAAAACGAGCCTTTTTGTGCCTCTTTACCATAATTGTCCTCCTTGCTCTATTTGTACATTTATTAATTTAAATCATTATAACACAAATTAAAGTATTAATGAAACATAAATGGTTTTTGAATGTTTAGTGAATAAACATATAAAAATCATTTCTACTTTGTAAATTTATAATGTATACTAAAATGGTAAATGGTAAAATTAAATATTAATAGTGAACACATAGAGGTGATATTTTTTGATATATGGAAATACAGATGGAATAAAAAAATCTATATTAGATGAGCTAGAAGAAATGTATAATATTAAAGTATCTAAAGATAATATTTGTGATACGGAAATTTTAGAAATACTTTGTAAAAATACTATGTATTTAAATAGGGAAATAAGTGTAATTATTAATAGGAAAGGAAAAGTTATAAGCATATCAGTGGGTGACAGTAATAGTGTAAATATTGAGGAAGTTTATGTATCAAAAAATAAGCTTTCCGGAATCAGAATGGTACACACTCATCCTAATGGCAATTCCCAGCTTTCAGAAGTGGATATTTCTGCTTTAATAAATTTAAGATTAGATTGTATATCAGCCATAGGAGTTAACCATAAAGGTCCTACAGGTATGAGCCTGGGATTTTGCAGCATTAAAGATAATTCCATTGAAAGTGAAGTATTAGTTAACTTAACACCTGAAGATGCAATTAATTATAATGTATTAAGGAAGATAAATGAAGTAGAAGAGTCCATAAAGAAAAGAGATGTATTAGAAGAAGCAGGAGAGAGAGCAATACTTGTAGGAACAGATAGTGAAGAGAGTTTGGACGAATTGGAAGAACTGGCAAAGGCTTGTAATGTAAAAGCATTGGAAAAGATATTTCAGAAAAGAACCATCATGGATACAGCATTTTATGTTGGAAAAGGGAAATTAGATGAAATAAGACTAACGGCACAGGTGTGTAATGCCAATTTAATAATTTTTGATGATGAAATATCTGGTTCTCAGGTTAGAAATCTAGAAGAGAACTTAAAAATAAAGGTAATAGATAGAACTACACTGATACTGCACATATTTGCTACTAGGGCAAAAAGTAAAGAAAGTAAACTGCAGGTGGAGCTTGCACAACTTAAATATAGATTGGCCAGACTTTCAGGATTTGGGATAATGCTTTCAAGAACCGGAGGCGGCATAGGTACTAGAGGCCCTGGAGAAAAAAAGCTGGAAACGGATAAAAGACATATAAGGGAAAGAATATATGAAATCAATAGAGAATTAAAAAAGATAAAAGGAGTAAGGAAAATACAGAGGGAAAAGAGAAATGAAATACATAAAGTATCTTTGGTAGGGTATACCAATTCCGGAAAATCTACATTAAGGAATAAACTGTGTGAAATAGCAGTGCCCAAGGAAAGTATCCATAAAGATAAGGTATTTGAGGCAGATATGTTATTTGCTACCCTGGATACTACTACCAGGGCTGTAGAACTAAAAGATGGCAGAATAATTACCATAACTGATACCGTAGGATTTATAAATAAGCTTCCCCATGATTTAGTAGAAGCTTTTAAGTCTACTTTAGAAGAAGTATATTACTCTGATTTGCTGCTTCATGTAGTGGATGTATCTTCAGATAATGCATATCAGCATATAGAAGCGGTAAATAAGGTTCTAGCTCAGCTTGGAGTAATTGATAAACCAATTCTCTTAGTATTGAATAAAATAGATAAAGGGGAAACAGATTGTATAAAAAGCCAATGTAATGATATAGAGAAAATATGTATATCTGCTAAGTATGGAATTAATTTGGAAGAACTTTTGGAAAAAGTATCATATATGCTTCCACGCAGTATAAAAAAAGTACAATATTTAATTCCCTACACAGAACAGGCTGCAGTAGCATTTATACATAGAAATTGTAAAATAGAACAGGAAGATTATAGAGAAGATGGAACCTATATAAGTGCATTGGTAGATGAAGAAGTATATAATAAATGTATAAAATTTATAGTTGAATAGCAAAATATATTGAATTTGTGAACATGTGAGAAGAAGGGTGTAGCATAAGTATCAACCACTCTTCTTTAAATTTTGCTATTGTGTTTTTAGGAAAAAATATATATAATATATAAAAATTCAGAATAATCTTTGTATGGATTAAATTTTAAAGGAGGTCCGCATTAATATGGACAGAACTATCTTACAATACCAAAATGCTTTTAACAGTGCTATTGAAAGATTTAAAGTTAATAAATCGGTTCTCGCAGTTATGGTTTTTGGAAGTATGGTTAGTGGAGATTTATGGGATGAATCAGATATTGATTTACTTGTAATATTTGACAATAAAAGAACTAGTTTAAAGGATATATATACAGAAGAAAAAGGTGTGCCAATCCATGTTAAACTTATGAGTAAAAGCAACTTTTTGCAATCTTCTGAAGAAGATTTAAAAGGTGGATTTATACATAGAATAATATCCTCCTCTAGATTGGTATTTTCTAAAGATATTGAAATAACTTCTAAGTATGATGTGGGAAGATACTACCCTGATCTAGATAGAGAAAGATGGAATATGGTATATTTAGGAGACCTGTTCAAAAGTATGGGTATATGTAAAAAATATCTTCAAAATGATGGTATATATACATCATATATTGCAGCAGTACGTTCAGTGGAAGAATTTTCAAAATTATATGTAAATTCTTCAGGACATATGATAAGTAAAGATGCAGTAATTATCGCTATGAATTTGAATGGTGACTTTAAAAGATGTGTAGAAGAGTTATTTTTTAATAAGAGAGATGTAGTTGAAGCTATAAATGATACTATGGATTATTTTAAAGAAAATGTAGATAAAAACATAAGAAGTATTACAAAAGTACTTCTAAATTACATGAGGGAAAAGGATTCCTTTTTAAGTTCTGAAGATATAAAAAGTGATAAATTATTTTATAACTACAATATAAATATGGAGGAAATATTAAATAAATTATGGCAAAAAAATCTACTTAAGAGAGATACAAGGGACTACAAAATGAAAGATGGAACCGTTTTAGCCAAAGAAAATGTATATTTTATCTGAGGAGGTGAATTTTATCTTAAAAAAATATTTTGTAGATTTAAATCAGGAAGAAATCCCCAAATATCTATTAATAGAGAAGCATATAAAAAGATTAATCGACACCAATGTAGTGGAAGATAGGGAAAAGCTGCCTTCTATAAGAAGTTTGGCAAGATTTTTAAATGTAAATAATAGTACCATAGTAAATGCTTATAAAAAGCTTCAAGTCGAAGGATATGCAATTCAAAAAATGGGAAGTGGAACTTATGCCAAAAAAAAGGATATACATAAAAATTTTAATAGAGAATACTCTAAAGCCTTAAAAAAGATATTTAATGAGGATATGGTAAATTATGTGGATTTTACAGGAGAAACTCCAAGCGGAGAATTTTTTCAAATAAACTTTTTTAAGGATGTCTTAAATGAAGTATTGGATAGAGATGGAGCTAAAGCTTTAATTTATCAGGAATCTTTGGGTTATGAAGGGCTTAGAAATAGCATAAGTAATGTTTTTTGGAATGGAAAAGTAGATAAAGAGGATATACTTATAATTTCAGGGGCACAGCAGGGTATAGATTTAATTTCAAAAGCAATTTTAAATACAAACGATAGTATAATAGTGGAAAAACCAACTTATAGTGGGGCTTTATCTGTATTTAAATGGAGAAGGACAGAGATTTTTCAAGTTCCTGTTGAAAAAGATGGTATTAATATGGACAAGTTTGAAAAAATACTTAAAAAGAATAATATAAAATGTTTTTATACTATGAGTTATTTTCAGAATCCTACGGGAATAAGCTGCAGTAATGATAAAAAAATACAAATATTAAAATTGGCACAGATATATGATTTTTACATAATGGAAGATGATTATCTTTCGGAATTAATTTATGATAATAGTATAAAGTATAATAGTTTTAGAAGTCTAGATAATAATGATAGAGTTTTATATATAAAAAGTTTTTCAAAAATATTTTTACCTGGTATAAGAATTGGATATTTAATACCTCCCAGAAAATTTAAAGAGAGTATTCAAAATTCTAAAATTAATACAGATATATCTACATCTAGTATTATGCAGAGAGCTTTGGATTTATATATAAGAAAAGGATTGTGGAAAAATTACATAGAAACCTTAAATGATGCCTATAAAAAAAGATATATTCATATGCAAAAATGTATATTAAAGTATTTGGGGGATAAGGTAGAGTTTATAAAACCAGGGGGGGGATTACATTTTTATTTAAAGATTAAAGAAAATATAAAAATGGATTCCATAGAGCTTTTTAGACAGGCAAAAAATAGAGGAATTTTAATTACTCCTGGCCTATTATTTTACAAAAACTCTTTAGAAGGAAAAAAATATTTTAAAATCAGTTTTTCTCATGTAAATGAAAAAGATATAGAATATGGAATAAAAATATTGAGTGAAATTATAATTGTGTAATATTTCATTGTTAAATTTTTAATGGTTTAGGTATAAGGGATATTTGGAAAGGTGGGTTATCTGTGAGTTATTTTACGGTGAAAGAGGAAGCTAATTCCAGATTTGAAGAAAAAAAATCTATATTTATAGGAAGCATAAGGAGCGTTTGTACAGAAAATGGAGCCAAAAAATTTATAAGTAAGATAAAATTAGAAAATTCCAAGGCATCTCATAATGTGTATGCTTATGTAATCGGAGAAAAAATGAACATACAGAGGTATAGTGATGATGGAGAACCACAGGGAACTGCAGGAATACCTATATTGGAGGTAATTAAGCAGAAGGGTATAACAGATGTGGTAATAGTAGTTACAAGACACTTTGGAGGAACACTGCTTGGAAAAGGAGGATTAATAAAAGCTTATTCCAAATCTGCAACTTTGGCAATCCATGAAGCAAAGATAGTGGAGAAAGTACAGGGTTCTCCTATAGATATATTAATAGAATATGATAATTTGGGAAAACTACAGTACATGTTTGAACAAAAGTCAATTTATGTAGAAAATATAGAATATGCTGATAAAGTTAAGTTATCCATAAATTGTATTATAGAAAGTATTGATAAATTGATAAATGAAATTATAGAGGCTACAAATGGAAAGTGTGAGGTAATAGTTGGTGACGAAGAGTCCTACTTTAAAATAGATAACAGGCTTATTAAGGAATAGAGTTCGTTTTAATTATTATGGCAGCTAAATTTGTATTTAAATGCTTTTATATGATATAATACAGTTTGCATAATCAATATATAAGTACAAGTATAAGACCGTAGGTTAGGGGGAATATTATATGTCAGGACATTCAAAATGGCATAATATACAAGCGAAAAAAGGTAAAGCGGATGCAAGAAAGGGTAAAGTATTTACTAAAATAGGGAAAGAATTAGCCATTGCTGCTAAAAATGGAGGCTCAAATCCAGATAATAATTCTAAGCTAAGAGATGTTATAGCAAAAGCTAAATCTAATAACATGCCTCAGGATACAATTACTAGAGCAATTAAAAAAGGTGCAGGAGAAATGGCAGGGGTAAACTATGAAGAAATAGTTTATGAAGGATATGGTCCAAATGGAGCGGCAGTAATAGTTAAAGCTTTAACGGATAACAAAAACAGAACAGCAGGTAATGTAAGGAGTATATTTACAAAGCAAGGTGGAAATTTAGGAGCTAGTGGATGCGTATCCTGGATGTTTCAAAGTAAAGGAGAACTAATAATAGAAAAAAAAGATGATATGGATGAAGATGAAATTATGATGCAGGCATTGGATGCCGGTGCAGAAGATTTTAATGTTCAGGATGAGGTGTTTCAAATAACTACAACGGTAGAAGACTTTGGTATCGTAAGGGAAAATTTGGAAAATAAGGACTTTGAATTTCTATCATCAGAAATTACAATGATACCCGATAATACAGTATCCGTTGATGTGGCTACTGCAGGAAAAGTTCAAAAGCTCATAGATAAGCTGGAAGATGACGATGATGTCCAGGATGTTTACCACAACGCTGATTTTCCTGATGAGTTTGAAGAATAGTAGGAAAATCAATAGGTTACATAGGTTTGAGGATAGTTTAAAGTAACAAAAAACCTAAAGGTATGTCATCACTGTATATAAACATTTAGATTTTTAGTATTTAACCATTATGACAACCATTTTTCATGTGACAAATATAAGGATTCATATGAGGAGTGGTTTTTTTGTTATTAGCAGACTTATTAAGAGAATATATGTATGAGTGTGAAATTAAAAAGTATTCTATAAGAACAATTAAGGAATATAGAAATAATATTAGGGCATTCTTTAATTACCTAGATAAGGAATATGATATCAAATCTCTAGAACAGATATCTCATGTACAAATTAAACATTATTTTAAGTATTTAACTAATCAAGGACGTAAAGAAACATACATTAATGGTATACTTAAAAACTTAAGAAGCTTTTATAAGTTTTGTGAAAAAGAAGAATATACATGTAACAATCCTTGTAAAAAAGTTGATTGGCAAAAAGAACCTAAAGTTATTATCAATTCTTTTAGTGATAAAGAAGCCATTAAGATGCTAGATGTCTACAACTATTCAAATTACTACAATGCAAGAAATAAGTGTATTATTGCCACTTTGATAGATACGGGTATAAGAAATCTTGAATTATGTAGTTTGGGAATGTTAGATGTAAGAGAAACTGTTGTATTAGTACATGGTAAAGGAAATAAGGAGAGATATGTTCCGATTAGTCCAATGTTAAAGAAAATAATGATTAAATATGAAAGAATTAGAAATAGTTACATGATAAATAAATTTGTAAAGTGTGATAATTATTTTCTTTCCTATAGGGGAAATCCTCTTACAGTTGAAGCTGTTGAGAGAGTTATTAAAGGTGCAGGCAAGAAGGCAAAAGTTAGGGAAAATATAAGATGTTCTCCACATACGTTTAGACATTATTTTGCACAGACACAACTAAAAAACGGATTAGATGTGTATTCTTTAAGTCGTCTTCTTGGACATGAAAATATTTCTATAACTAGGCGTTATTTGCAGTCTATTAAGGATGAGGAAATAATGGACTTAGCTCTAAAAACTAGTCCTTTAATGAATATTAAAGGAGGTGGCAGGTAATGGCTGAAAAAAGAGAACAAATAAACGTAGACAAAATTACATTCAAGGTATTAAATGGAATTGCTGACCCATCTTTTATACCTTACACTGAAAACTATAAATATTTAGTAGTAACAAACGATGGAAGTTACGAGAAACACGATAAAAAGAAATGTTATTTATTAGCTAAGTATTTCCAATATTACGTTTGGAATTTTGGAGAAATACCAAGCTATGACAAATTAAAAGAATACTTAGGAATTAAGACAGATAAAGCTTTTAATAAATACATTGTTGCAATGGACAAGCATTGGCAATGGATAGAGACAATCTATATTAAACCTAAATGGAAAATTAGATTTAAAAAAATGAGATTGCAGGTTAGGGGGTAGAAAATAATGTTACTTAGTGAACAGTTAAAAGAAAGACTAAGAAATGAATTCATGCCCCTAAAAAACCTCAAAATTTTTAGTAATGCGTTCCCCGTAAACATAAAAATAGCTTTCTTAAAGTCATTGCCTAAAGGTATTATGGGAGCTTGTGGTCTAATTTTAGATTTTTTTGAAGGTAGAGTTAATACCGATATAAATGAAAAAAATTATATGATAGTATATGCCTCACAGAAAGAGATAGCAAAAGAATTTAGATTTAGTAGGGAATATATATCTTATTGCATTAATCGTATGTCAGAAAGTCCTCTATGTCCATTTGTGAAGGTTAGGCAGGGGCTTAATAAGGCCAACTATTACATAATGCAAAAGAAAAAAGAATTAGTAGATTTATTAAAGCAAATATATCAAGCACAGCAGGAAGAAGCTAAAACTAGAAATACAGAAAAACAGAACAAGCAAAAGAAAGCATATAGAAAATATAACAAAGGAAAAACATCTACATTTAATAATTTTAAGCCAAGGGAATACGACTTTGAGAAATTAGAAAGACAATTGTTAGGATGGGAAGACTTAGAATAAAAATGCAAAAAAGTTAAAGAGATTATATAAGTTGCAACTTACATAATCTCAACACATACAGTAACAAATCGAAATTTAACATTAACATTATAACACTATTTTTTAAAGATTTCATTAAAAAATTTAAAAAATAAGTTTATTAAAGTTAGCCTTTTTTAAAAGTATTGAAAAAGGTTTATTTGTGTTGTATAAAAATAATTTTTATTTTGCATTTAAATCCAAAATATTATTGAAAATATAATTTCTAAATTAGTATTCAAAATCAAAAGTCAGTTATTCAGCCCTAAATATGTTCAAAATATTGTAAAATACCTTCATTTATTTCTGGATGTAAGCTGTGGTTTTTCAATAATATAAGTCTTAGTTTACATCCAAATGTGGGTGTCAAATTAAATTAAAATGTGGGTACCAAATTACTCAAATATATATACTATTTATATTAATTATTAATATATAGTAGTGATATAGGTGATTAAAAAGCTTATTCATAAGGCAAGCTTTTTGATCACCAAAAAGAAAACTATATAGTTTTTAGTATAATAAAAGCTTGCTTTAAATTATTTTGATTACTCTTACTAAATTCTATTCTTTAAGCATAGGAAAAAGGAATGATATTTATTAAAAGAGGAAAATGGCATTATAATATTAGTATGCCGAGTATATTATGGAAGCTATGATATAATTACTATTAATAAAAATAAAATTGAATTAAAAGGATGAAATAGATGGTTGATAAAGAAGATCAATATAAGAGAACTATGGATGCAATATGTAAAGAATATAATCGGAGAAGATTACTGGTTTTAGAAAATATCAAAAGTTTGAGAAAAAAACATAATTGTGATAAGAACCGCAGAATAAAATCTGAACAAATTGCTTTAGCTAATTATAGAAAATATTTAAGTGTTTGGAAAGATTTAAAGAAAAATTGTATTTCATGTGAAAATTATAAAATAGGAAAAGTGCCAGTCAAACTATGTTTTGTTACTGATAAATATAAGTTAAAAACGGATAATTGGCATTCATTAATTGAAGGTAAAAAAAGTTATCATTATTTTATAATTCAGTATAGTATTATAGAAAATGAAATATTACCAAGTATTAAAGAGTTAAGTGAAATATTTCAGGTAACGGAAAATACCGTTAATAAGTATTTAAAAGAATTATATAAAGATGATGTTTTATGTTTCTTTTTTCCAGTAGATGTTGATATAGATAAAGAATTTTTAGATCTAAAGAAATTTATTAATGTGGCTAAGGAATGATATTTAATATGAAATTCTATACTATACAGCATATAAATGCCTGGGAAGATGCTAAGAAAAGAGGGTATCTACAAGGTGATAAAAATTTTGCTATAGGAGATTTTAAAAAGAGTTATAGTTGGATGATGAAACAGATGAGAAAGAGATTAGTCAAATATAATGGAGAATATCCTGTATGGGTATGGACTAAAAAACCAGACGGAGAAGATGTAAAGGAAGGATATCTTAGTAAAGGGGCTAAAGGTATTTTGTTAGAGATTGAATTGGACAGAAAAGATGTATTATTGTCTGATTTTCAAGCATGGCATATAGTTTTAATGAATGCGTTTTTTAGTTTGTCTGAAAAAGAGGATAACTTATATGAAGAAGGAAAAATTAATATAACAAAAGAAGAGAGTTGGGAAAGAATTTTTGATTTGCATTTGTTATCTAAACAGGGTGATTGGTGTAAGATAAGTGATCTACAAGGTGTCACTGGTAGAATAAATATTAATAAAATTAAAGTTCTATACGAATTTGTGGCAACTGGATATCAGATGGAAGATGATTAAAAATAAAAGGAGAATATGAATATGAGAGATCCCAATAGAATTAAACCTTTTTTAGGTAAGATTGAAGGACTGTGGCTAAAATATCCAGACCTAAGATTTGGACAATTAATAAGTATAATAGCTAGTGAAATGGGTACCAGGGATATATTCTTTCCAGAGGAACCACAATGGTTAGAGGCAGTACAAAAAGTCATTGACAAGAGTAATAAAAGAGAAAATCAATAATATAGATTATGTTTAATAAAAGAGGGTGTGTCATTAAATGAATTTAAAAGAGGGATACAAGAAATGAGGCCACTGAAAAAGTCCTTTTTTCAACAAAATCACAACGAAACAATGCAGGTTTGAAGGATGTGATTTTTAAGAAAATAATACTTTTTCAGTGGCCTTCAAAAAATAGATTCTATTACTCGATTCTATATACTAAGATACTATATTACAAAAAGAAACAAAATACTTGTAACAAGTTTTTTAAAAGATACATATATCAATGCTTTATACATAACAAACATTGATTCAGTGACACTCATATATTCATTGGATGACACTGTGAAGTAGGGGTTCAAGTAAAGTAGTAGAGTAGGTTTGGCGTATGTATGTTTTCTTGTACCATTAATTTGCAATATAAAAATTTAATTATTTATTATTGAGTTTGGTATTAAAGTATAATTTGCTTTTATCAAGAATTCATACGTATGTTTCTCTGCAGTTAATCTGACAAGAGAGGATGAGAAAGGTGATCAAAAAGCTTGTATTTATAAAATAATATTTAAGAAGAAAGTTTATTTATAATATATATGATAAAAGGCAAGCTTTTTGATCACCAATAGGAATGTATGTCTATATTTAGATGTACATATTAAGAATATATGTAATATTTCACAAAAATTATAATAAACTATTAATTGAGGATATAAAGTTATTTAAAATAAAGGGGGATATTATAATATGATGGTCAATCATGGTTTAATGATGTTCTCAGGCATTTCTTTTATATTTATTATAATATATCTGATAATAGCTATAGTTACTTTTGTTTTATTTATAAGACTAGCTACAAGAGGGATAAAAGCATTAGATATATACATAGATAAGAATAAAAAAAATAATAATACAAATGATACTAGTAATAACAGTAGTAAAGATATTTAACTTAATAAAAGCCTTGTATTTACTAGGGAATACAAGGCTTTTTATGATGCTTTAATTCATTCCTATTATTTCATGTTTAGGTTATTTTGTGAAAATTAAATGCTGTAATATTATAATAAATAGGGGATACCTTGTAGTAATAAATATATAATGAAAAAATATAAATTTCTATGTACATATGCTTATTTATTAAAAGAGAAAAATAGCGTTAGAATATTAGTATTAGGATAATATAGTATAAATAATTTTGTAAAACATTTAGCTCATGCTTGTAAAATTATACAGGTTATACTAAAATAATGTTAAAATTGTTGCTGGATGGAACTAGAATTATAGCTAGAGGTGTTAACTATGGAATTATTATTAATTCGTCATGGTTGTTGTGAGAATAATGGATGCATAGCAGGA